>CAISIV010000041.1 GCA_903885555.1 uncultured Hyphomicrobiales bacterium | reverse complement strand
GGTGACCGTGTTCCTGCTGCTGCTGTCGCTGCCGGTTCTGGCCGGCGCCATCACCATGCTGCTGACCGATCGCAATTTCGGCACCACGTTCTTCTCGGGCGAAAACGGCGGCGATCCTATCCTGTACCAGCATCTATTCTGGTTCTTCGGTCACCCCGAAGTTTACAATCTCATTCTGCCGGGCTTCGGCATGATCTCGCAGATCGTCGCCACCTTCAGCCGCAAGCCGGTGTTCGGCTATCTCGGCATGGCTTACGCCATGGTCTCGATCGGCGCGGTCGGCTTCGTCGTCTGGGCGCACCACATGTACACCGTCGGTCTGTCGACCGGCGCGCAGGCCTACTTCATCGCGGCGACCATGGTGATCGCGGTGCCGACCGGCGTGAAGATCTTCTCCTGGATCGCCACGATGTGGGGCGGCTCGATTGAATTCCGCACCCCGATGCTCTGGGCGATGGGCTTCATCTTCCTGTTCACGCTCGGCGGCGTCACCGGTGTCGTGCTGTCGAACGCCGGCGTCGACCGCGTTCTGCAGGATACCTATTACGTCGTCGCGCACTTCCACTACGTGCTGTCGCTCGGCGCCGTGTTCGCGATCTTCGGCGGCTGGTACTACTGGTTCCCGAAGATCTCCGGCTACATGTACAACGAGACCATCGGCAAGCTGCATTTCTACGTCACGTTCATCGGCGTGAACCTGGTGTTCTTCCCGCAGCACTTCCTCGGTCTCGCCGGCATGCCGCGCCGCTACATCGACTATCCGGATGCGTTCGCCGGCTGGAACCTGGTGTCGTCCTACGGCTCCTACATCTCCGGCTTCGGCGTCATCATCTTCCTGTTCGGTATGGTTGAAGCCTTCATGAAGAAGCGCGTCGCCGGCAACAATCCGTGGGGCGTTGGTGCAACGACGCTGGAATGGACGCTGACGTCGCCGCCGCCGTTCCATCAGTTCGAAACGCTGCCGCGCATCAAGTAAAGGCTATCCGGCCAATCATGTCGCTCATCAGCGAAGGCGCAGAACTCCGCGACCAAGGCCTGGATATCCAGGCTTTGGCTCAACCGAGTCTTGCGTCGGCCGGTGACTACATCGCGCTGCTGAAGCCACGGGTGATGTCGCTGGTGGTGTTCACCGCTCTGGTGGGTCTTGCCGTGGCGCCGGGCAGCCTGCATCCGGTCACGGCTTTCACCGCGCTGCTCTGCATCGCGGTCGGCGCCGGCGCTTCTGGCGCGCTCAACATGTGGTACGACGCCGACATCGACGCCAAGATGACCCGCACCGCGCGCCGTCCGGTGCCGGCAGGTCGCGTGCAGCCGGGCGAGGCGCTGGCCTTCGGGCTGACGCTGTCGGTTTTCTCGGTGGTGATCCTCGGCCTGCTGGTCAACGTGCTGTCCGCCGCGTTGCTCGCCTTCACGATCTTCTTCTATGCCGTCGTCTACACCATGTGGCTGAAGCGTTCGACGCCGCAGAACATCGTGATCGGCGGCGCCGCCGGCGCTTTCCCGCCGATGATCGGCTGGGCCGCGGTGACGGGCTCGATGTCGCTCGAGCCGATTTTGCTTTTTGCCATCATCTTCATCTGGACGCCGCCCCACTTCTGGGCGCTGGCACTGTACAAGACCGAGGATTACGCCCGCGCCGGCATTCCGATGTTGCCGGTGGTCGCCGGCGAAGTCGTCACGCGCCGCCATATCCTGCTTTACACGCTGCTGCTGGTGCCGGTCGGCATCGCGCCGTGGCCGCTCGGTTTTGCCAGCGCATTGTATGGCGCCACGTCCGTCGTGACCGGCGCGATCATGTTGCTGCTGGCGTGGCAGGTGTTCCGCGAACGGCGCCCGGTCGAACGCGCGTGCCGCAACCTTTTCGCCTTCTCGATCCTCTATTTGTTTCTGCTGTTTGCCGTGCTCCTGGTCGATCGCGGCTGGGGCGGGCTGATTGCCCGGATCGCGGCATGAGCATTGGATTAGTCATGGACGAGCCCAACAAAGACGACGGTATCGTTCTCACCGAGGCGCAGAAGCGCGCGCGGCGTTCGCGCTCGATCGCCATCGCGGTGTCGCTCGCGGTGCTCGTCGTGTTGTTCTACGTGATGACCCTGGTGAAGGGTCCGATGATTCTGATCAGGCCGATGTGACGCGCATGATCCCGAAAAGTGGGTACCGGTTTTCGGATAAGATCATGCGCAAAATAAGAGTCGCTATTCGATGACTGTTGGTCAACGCAAAGACAAGAGATCGCTGCGGCGCGACGTTATTGTCGCCGCCAGCTGCGGCGCGTTTGTCGCGATGATGGTCGGCGCGGCCTATGCATCGGTGCCGCTCTATTCCTGGTTCTGCAAGACCACCGGCTTCGGCGGTACCACGCAGGTCGCCGAACGCGCGCCGGATCAGATACTCGGCCGCGAACTGACGATCCGTTTCGACTCCAACGTCGCGCCCGGCCTGCCGTGGCGCTTCGAGCCCGAGGTGAACGAGGTCAAGGTTCGCATCGGCGAAGTGACGACGGTGCACTACAAGGTCATCAACCAGGCGGCGCGCGAAATCACCGCGCAGGCGAGCTACAATGTCTCGCCGCCCCAGGTCGGCGGCTACTTCAACAAGATCAACTGTTTCTGTTTCACGCAGCAGACGCTGAAGGCTGGCGAAACGCGTGAGATGGCGGTCGTGTTCTACATCGATCCCGAGATCGTCAAGGATCGCGACCAGAACGATCTCAACACCATTACGCTGTCCTACACCTTCTACCGGCAACGCGAAGACGCGCGGCCGGTGGCCGAGGCGCCGGACGCAAACAAGTCAAAGCTATAAACGGAGACCACGACGATGGCCGACGCTCACACCAAGCATCACGATTACCACCTGGTCGATCCGAGCCCGTGGCCGGCGGTCGGCTCGACCGCCGCCTTCGTGATGGCGGTCGGCGCCATCAGCTGGATGCATCACATGTACTCGGCGGCCCCGCTGGTGTTCGGCGCCGGTGTGCTCGGCGTGCTCTATACCTTCATCGCCTGGTGGCGCGACGTCATCAACGAAGCCGAGCATGGCGGCTACCACACCCGCGTGGTGCAGATCTCGCACCGCTACGGCATGATCCTGTTCATCGCCTCGGAAGTGATGTTCTTCGTCGCCTGGTTCTGGGCCTACTTCAACACCGCGCTTTTCCCCGATGAACTCAAGGACGTGGCGCGCACCGCTTATACCCACGGCGTCTGGCCGCCGGTTGGTGTTGAAACCTTTGACCCGTGGCATCTGCCGCTGCTCAACACGCTGATCCTGCTGACCTCGGGCACCACGGTGACCTGGGCGCATCACGCGCTGCTGGAAGGCGACCGCCAGGGCGTGAAGTGGGGTCTGATCCTCACCGTTCTGCTGGGGGCGACCTTCACCTGCGTGCAGGCTTACGAATATTCGCACGCCGCTTTCGCCTTCAGCGGCGGCATCTACGGCGCCACTTTCTTCATGGCGACCGGCTTCCATGGCGCGCACGTACTGATCGGCACGATCTTCCTGATCGTCTGCCTGGTGCGCACGCTCAACGGTCACTTCACGCCCACCCAGCATCTCGGCTTCGAATTCGCTGCCTGGTACTGGCACTTCGTCGACGTGGTGTGGCTGTTCCTGTTCGCCTGCATATATGTGTGGGGACACGGCGCCGAAGCCGCGGTTGGCGCGCACCACTAAGGCGGCTGCCGCTATCAATCGCGAAGGGGCGGCGGCAACGCCGCCCTTTTGTTTTTTTGCGCATCGGGTCGATGCGCGTTTGAGGACACTGCCATGACTGCACCATCGCCGACGGCGTTGCCGATTGCCCGGGGATTGCGGGGGCGCTGTCCGGTTTGTGGCGAGGGCCATCTGTTCCAGGGCTTCCTGACGGTGCGGCCGGCTTGCGAGAAATGCGGACAGGATTTCGCCTTTGCCGACGCCGGCGACGGACCGGCGGTGTTCGTGATCCTGATCGGCGGCGCCATCGTGGTCGGCGCCGCGCTGGCAACCGAGATTGTCTATCAGCCGCCGTACTGGCTGCATGCGGCGTTATGGCTGCCGCTCGTCCTGCTGGTGACGCTGGCGCCGCTGCGGCTGATCAAGGGCCTGCTGATCGCGCTGCAATTCCATCACAAGGCGGCGGAAGGCCGTCTCACTCCTAGAGAACCTCAAACTGGCCGGAGCGATACGTGAGCGAGGTGCGTTCACAGGGCGGCGTATTCACGGCGACGGTTTTGGCCATCGCGTTCGCCGCGATTCTGATCGGCCTTGGTATCTGGCAGCTCGATCGCAAGGTCTGGAAAGAAAATCTGATCGCCACGGTAACGTCGCGCATTGCGCGCGCGCCCGCCGACCTGCCGCCGCGCGCCAGTTGGCCGCAGCAGGCGCAGGAGGGCAATGAATTTTCTCGCGTGACGTTTCCGGCTGAATTCCTCGATGGGCAGGAGGCGCTGGTCTACACCGCCGGCTCGCCGTTTCGTCCCGACGTCAAAGGTCCGGGCTATTGGGTATTTGCGCCGGCGCAGCTTGCCGGCGGCAGCATCGTGCTGGTCAATCGCGGCTTCATTCCGCTCGACAAGAAGGATCCGGCGACACGCGGGGAAGGCAATATGCGCGGCACCGTCGACATCGTCGGCGTCATGCGATGGCCGGAGACGCGCGGGGTGTTTACGCCGGCCGACGATCCCAAGACCAATGTCTGGTATCTGCGCGACATCAAGGCGATCGCTTCGGAAAAGAAATGGGCCACCGCCGCGCCGTTCTATATCGACCAGGAAGCGCCGGTGCCGCCGGGCTCGCTGCCGCTGCCGGCCAAGATCGAGGTCAGGCTGTCCGACAATCATCTGCAATACGCCATCACCTGGTTCGGCCTGGCGCTCGGATTGGCCGGTGTTTACGTGGTGTGGGTCGTGGGCCGGCTGCGGCGGCGCCCCGCATGATCCCCGAAAAGTGGGTACCGGTTTTCGGACCAGGATCATGCGCATAAGAAAGTCATTTCTCCCTGTGAAATGCCAAGCGGGATTGTTGCAGGTGGCGCGGCATGGTTTAGTGCGCCAACTTTAAATCCAAAACTTTAAGTCCCAGGGAGACACCATGTTGCTTGCAGGTAAGAAAGTCGTTGTCGTCGGGGGCTCGTCCGGCATCGGTCTGGCGACGGCTGAAATGGCCAAGGCGCAGGGCGCCGAGGTGATCATCGCCTCGCGCAGCGCCGACAAGGTGAAAGCCGCGGCCGCCAAAGTCGGCGCCACCGGCATTGTCGCCGACGTCACCAACGACGATAGCGTCATCAATCTGTTCAAGACCATCGGGCCCGTCGACCACGTCGTCGTCAGCGCGGCGCAGCTCAAGTCGGGCCCGTTCAAGACGGTGTCGATGGAAGACGCGCGCTCGACGCTCGAAGGCAAGCTGTGGGGCGCGTGGCGCGTCGCGCGTGTGGCCGAGATCAAGGCCGGCGGTTCGCTGACGCTGGTCTCCGGCTTCCTCAGCATCCGCCCGCGGCCGAATTCCGCGATCGTCGGTGCGGCAAACGGCGCGATTGAATCGCTGGCGCGCGCGCTGGCGCTGGAACTGGCGCCGGTGCGCGTCAACTGCGTCTCGCCCGGCATCATCGATACGCCGATCCGGGCCGGTATGCCGGAAGCGGCGCGCAAGGAGATGCTGGCCAAGATCGCTGGCGGGCTGCCGGTCGGCCGCGTCGGCCTCGGCGACGACATCGCCGTGCAGATCCTGGCCTTCATGGCCAACGGCTTTGCCACCGGCGCCATCGTCTATGTCGATGGCGGTGCTTTGATCGCCGGATAATGCTTGTGCGGCCGGCGTTTTTGCGTTTTTCGCGCCGGCCGCCACATTTCCTAAAAGAACTTTAAATTGGCAAAAGCCGGTGAATCTTTCGTCGCGTTGCCCAAAATCGATCCATGAATTCGTCACACGAATCGTGTATACTATTTGTGCATGAAGGTTCGTGAGACGGCGCTTCGATGAGAAGACCGAGGTATCCTCAGCTAGGGATATCGTCGTTCACCGAATTCGCCTTGTCGCCTGCCTTCCTGCTCCACCAAAACCCACAACAAGAAACGATCTGTAACCCCGCGCGCCCGCGCGGGGTGCTTACGCACGACTATTCCTCTTGAATTCAGCAAAAGGAGTCTGCCTTGGGTAAACACTTCAGCCACAAGCACTTCAGCAACAAGCATTTCGGCAAGAAAAGCCGACGCGGCAAAAACCGTGAGACCGCCGAAATCTTCGATCTCCAGGGCACCAAGTTTGAGGCTGAACGCATACTGCCGCCGATCAAGCCGCTGAATCCGACCCAGGCCGACTATCTCGATGCGCTTCGCTCCAGCCCGCAGGTCATCGTTCTCGGCCCGGCCGGCACCGGCAAGACCTGGATCGCGGCGACCCACGCCGCCGATCTGTTCCGCACCGGCGCTATCGACAAGATCATCCTGACGCGCCCGAACGTGCCGTGCGGCCGTTCGCTCGGATTTTTCCCCGGCACGCTGGAGGACAAGTTCGCGCCCTGGGCGGCACCCGTGATCGAGGCGATCAAGGAACGTATCGGTACGGCGGCCTACGAAATCGCGCTGAAAAACGGCGCGATCGAAATGGTGCCGTTCGAGGTCATGCGCGGCCGCTCATGGAAAAACGCCTTCGTGCTGTTCGACGAGGCGCAGAACTCATCGGTCGTCGAGATCAAGACGTTCCTCACGCGTATCGGTGAGGACTGTACCGTCGTCATCAACGGTGACGTCAGTCAGTGCGACCTTGACCACGGCAGCGGCCTGAAAACCGTGATCCATATGGTCAAATCGCAGATGCTCAACGTCCCGGTCGTCGAATTCTCCCGGGACGACATCGTACGTTCCGGTGTCTGCGCCATGTGGGTCCGCGCCTTCGACGAGGCCAAGCTCTAGGGCCAAGCAGCACTTCCGGCAGTCCTGAACAGGCACTGGCCGCGGGCGGGGTTTTCTTGTGAAAGCCCCCGCTCGCGGCTAGTGTGCATTTGCGTCTGTGACACGGAACA
This sequence comes from uncultured Hyphomicrobiales bacterium, assembly GCA_903885555.1. Classification (GTDB taxonomy): domain Bacteria; phylum Pseudomonadota; class Alphaproteobacteria; order Rhizobiales; family Xanthobacteraceae; genus Pseudolabrys. The sequence goes on along the minus strand of CAISIV010000041.1, from coordinate 9,644 downwards.
ATAAAGCTAAATATATCAATGTGTTATGTCTCAACCCGGGGCGAAGCCCCAGAGCTTGATTTCGTCGGCGTCATGCTGGCCGGGCTTGCCCGCGACGGCGGTCTCTATGTGCCCGTCAGCTGGCCGACGCTCGACGCCGAGGCCATCGCAGGCCTGGCGGGGCGTCCTTACGCCGAGGTCGCGGTCGAAGTGATGCGGCCTTTTGTCGGCGACAGCATCGCCGAGGCCGATCTGGCCCGTATGGCGCGCGAGGCCTATGGCAGCTTCGGCCATCCGGCCACCGCGCCGCTGGTGCAGCTTGGCGACAATCTGTTCGTGCTGGAGCTCTTCCACGGTCCGACGCTCGCCTTCAAGGATCTGGCGATGCAACTGGTGTCGCGTCTGATGGATCACGTGCTGCAGAAGCGTGGTGAGCGCACCACCATCGTGGTGGCGACATCGGGCGATACCGGCGGCGCCGCGGTCGAAGCGTTTCGCGGCCGCGCCCAGGCCGATGTGGTGGTGCTGTATCCGCACGGTCGCATCTCCGAGGTGCAGCGGCGGATGATGACGACCGCGCCGGATAACAATGTTCATGCGCTGGCGATCGAAGGCAATTTCGACGACTGCCAGGCTTTGGTGAAGGCGATGTTCAATCATCATGCCTTCCGCGACCGCGTGCGGCTGTCCGGCGTTAACTCGATCAACTGGGCCCGCGTGCTGGCGCAGGTCGTTTACTACTTCACGTCGGCGGTCGCACTCGGCGCACCGCATCGCAAGATCGCCTTCACGGTGCCGACTGGCAATTTCGGCGACGTCTATGCCGGCTATGTCGCCTCGAAGATGGGGCTCCCCATCGATCGTCTGGTCGTGGCGACCAACGTCAACGATATTCTGGTGCGCACGCTGGCGACCGGCGATTATGAAATTCGCGGCGTCACCGCGACCACGTCGCCGTCGATGGATATCCAGATCTCGTCGAACTTCGAGCGGCTGCTGTTCGAGACCTGCGGCCGCGACGCGGCAAAAGTCAGGAGCCTGATGGGCTCGCTGGCGCAGTCGCGCCGTTTTACGGTGCCGGGTGAAGCGCTCAAGCAGATGCGCGCGCTGTTTACCGCCGACAAGGCGAGTGAACAGGAAAGTGCCGCCACCATCCGTGCCTGGATGAAGGAAGCCGGCTATTGCGCCGACCCGCATACGGCGGTGGCGCTGGCGGTGGCCGAGAAGGAACATCGTGACCCGTCGGTGCCGATGGTGGTGCTGTCGACCGCGCATCCGGCCAAGTTTCCCGATGCCGTTGCCGCCGCTTGCGGTGTGACCCCGGCATTACCAGATTGGCTTGCCGACCTGCCGAAGAAGCCTGAGCGCGTGACCGTGCTGCCGGCCGATCAGGGGCAGATCGAAAAATTCGTTTTGTCTGCGTCGCGTGCGGCGCGTGAAGGAGTTTCGGCATGACCGTTGAAGTGACGCGCCTGGCCTCTGGCCTGTCGGTGGTGACCGACCGCATGCCACATCTGGAATCGGCGACGCTCGGCGTCTGGATCGGCTCCGGCAGCCGCGACGAAAAGCCTGATGAACACGGCATTTCACACATGCTCGAACATATGGCGTTCAAGGGCACCAAGCGGCGCAGCGCGCGCCAGATCGCCGAGGAAATCGAGGCGGTCGGCGGCGATCTCAATGCCGCCACCAGTGTCGAAAGCACGGCTTATTACGCCCGCGTGCTCAAGGCCGACGTGCCGCTGGCGCTCGACGTGCTGTCGGACATTCTGTCGGAGCCGACCTTCGATCCGGAGGAACTGCGCCGCGAGCAGAATGTGATCGTGCAGGAAATCGGCGCCACCGAAGACGCGCCGGACGATCTGGTGTTCGACCGTTTGCAGGAAACGGCGTTCCCCAAGCAGCCGGTCGGCCGCTCGATCCTCGGCACGCCGGAGACGGTGCGTTCGTTCAATCCGGCGAGCATCCGCGGCTATCTGGATCGCAACTACCGCGGTCCCGACATGCTGATCGCCGCCGCCGGCGCGATCGAGCACAAGGCGATTGTCGAAGCGGCCGAGAAGAAGTTCGCAAGTTTCGTCGGTCCGGCGGGACCGAAGCCCGAGCAGGCACATTTCGGCGGTGGTACCCGCGTCGAAACCCGCGATCTCGAGCAGGTTCACATCGCGCTGGCGCTGAAGGGGCTGCCGGTCGTCGATCCGCAGCTTTACAGTCTCCAAGTCTTCACAAGCGTTCTGGGCGGTGGCATGTCATCGCGGCTGTTCCAGGAAGTGCGCGAGAAGCGCGGCCTCTGTTATTCGATCCACGCCTTCCACATGCCGTACTCCGACATCGGCATGTTTGGATTATACGCCGGCACCGACGAGGCCGACGCACCGGAACTGATGCGGGTGATGATCGACCAGATCGCCAATGCCACCGAAACGCTGAGCGAAGCCGAAATCAACAAGGCCAAGGCGCAGATGAAGGCCGGTCTGCTGATGGCGCTGGAAAGCTCGGAAGCCCGCCTCGGTCAGATGGCGCGTCAGATGCTGGCTTTCGGCCGTCCGGTGCCGCTCGCCGAGATCGTCGCCAAGGTCGAAGCCGTCACCGTCGACAGCGCCCGCGCTGCCGGCCGCGCGCTGATCAACGGCAGCCGCCCGGCCATCGCGGCGCTCGGCCCCGGCAATGGACTTGAAAGCACCGCGGCAATCGCTGAAAGTCTCATCCGCCGCGCGGCGTGAGATCACTATGGCGTTCTTCCGGTCTGTCAGTTTCAGCGAAACGATGCCCGCCATCCAGGGCGCCGGCGTTTTGCTGCGGGCGCCGCAAAGCAGCGATCACGCCGAATGGGCCGATCTGCGGGAAGCCAGCCGCAACTTTCTGACGCCTTGGGAGCCGGTGTGGCCGTCCGACGATCTGACGCGCGGCGCCTTCCGCCGCCGTATCAAGCGGTATGCTGACGATCAGCGTAACGACCTGGCCTACGCTTTCATGATCTTCCGTCATGAAGACAATGCTCTGGTCGGCGGCATCACGCTGGCCAATGTCCGGCGCGGCGTCGCCCAGGCCGGTTCCATCGGTTACTGGATCGGCGAGCCATTCGCCCGCAAAGGCTACATGACCGCGGCCGTGCGTGCGCTGATCCCGTTCAGCTTCCAGTCACTGCGGCTGCATCGGCTGGAGGCGGCCTGCATTCCGGACAATGCCGCTTCGGTGGGGCTACTGGAAAGTACCGGCTTCATTCGCGAGGGCTATGCCCGCCGCTATCTCTGCATCAACGGGGTCTGGCAGGACCATCTGCTCTTTGCCCGGATCGCCGATGACCCGGCCTGAGGCATCGTGCCTTGGGGTTGCCACGCTCGGGTTGGTATAAGCGCAGGGCTTTCGGCTAGAATACTCAGCGCATGATCCCGAAAAGTGAGAACCGGTTTTCGGACAAGATCATGCGCCAATAATAGAAGACAAGAACAAGTGAGTGAGACAATGCGTAGGGAGCGAGTAATGCGGAACAGCGTCAGTACGGCTGGTCTTTTAGGTCTGGCGCTGGTCTTGAGCGGCTGCGGCGGCAATCTGCTCGGTTCCTCAAGCAGCATGTCCAATATCTTCGGCTCGTCGAAGGCGACCACCACCAGCAGCGACTCCGCGGCTGGCGTCGGCGGCAGCGATGCCAATTCCGATATCGAATGTCCGAGCGTCGATGTGCGCCTGGGTGCGGCAACCCTGATGATCGGCAGCAAGCCGGGCGAGGGCGAGCCGGCGGCCATGGACCTGCGTTATCAGGGCTCCATAATCCGTACCGCGCGCGAGTGCAAGGTTGCCGGCGGCGTCATGACGATGAAGATCGGCGTCGAAGGCCGCGTCATCACCGGCCCCGCCGGCGGTCCCGGCAATGTCGACGTTCCGCTCCGTCTCGCAGTGGTGAAAGAAGGCCCGGCGCCGAAGACCATCGTGTCCAAATTCGTGCGCATTCCGGTGACCATCAGCGGCGCGATCGACCGCGTCACGTTCACGCACGTCGATCCGGAAATCACATTCCCGATGCCGGTGCCGGCGGCGGACATCGATACATATGTCGTTTATGTCGGTTTCGACTCGGGCGCGGCGGCGCCGCCAAAGCGTCCCGCGGCCAAGCCAAAGCGGGCCGCACGGCCGAAACAGAGCTGAATTTCAGGGAAAATCACCAGCCGCGCAGATCGATGATCGTGCTCTTGAGTGCGCGCAGGTCGTTGATCACGGCGCTGGCGCCGGCGGCGCGCAGGTGATTGCCGAGCTTGCTGCCGGCGTGGCTGCCGCCGACAAAGCCGATCACCGTCATGCCGGCCGCGACCCCCGCGCCGACGCCGACGGGAGAGTCCTCCACAACGATGCAGGCGCTCGGTTCGACATGCATGCGGTCGGCGGCATGCAGGAACAGATCCGGCGCCGGCTTGCCGTTGCGCACGTCACCGGCCGAGAACAAGTTCGGTTCGAAGAACCTGATCAGATCGGTGGTTTCCAGGCTGACGCGAATGCGGTCGTGGGAGGAAGACGAGGCCACGCATTTTGGCCCGCGCAGCCAGGACAGCGCGTAGGCGGCATGCTTGGTGGCGCGCAGTTCCTCGCGAAAGCGGCGCAAGGTCGCGGCGGCGACAGTGGCGGCGAAATCCGGCGGCAGCTTGCGACCGGCCGCCATCTCGACCTCGGCGAACATGTCGGCGGGGCGGCGTCCGGTAAAATAGCGCGCGACAATATCGGGAGTCAGCGCGAAACCGGCGCGCATGAACTCCTGCGATACGATAGCTGTCGACAGCGTCTCGCTATCAACGAGTACGCCGTTGCAATCGAAGATGACCACCGCGTCCCCCGATGCGTCGCCGGTGTTACCGGCATCTCTGAAATGTTCTGCGAATCACTGACGCAACAAATACACAATCGACCAGTGCGAATCAGTCATGGCGAGAATAGGGCCGCCGCGAAGGTAGGCAAAGACCGGCGTCACAATCGGGGCCGCTTGTGCACCGGCGGGCGTGGATTAGCGGGGACAATCTCTTGCGAGGCGGTACAGGGCTGGATTTAGTACCGGGAAGATGCCGATACCGTAAAGGCCCGGCGGTGCCGCTGAGGCGGCGAAAAGCCTGCTAGTTCAGCTTTTTACGGACGTCGTCGATGCCCTTGGCGATCAACTGGCCGGCCAGCGGACCCTTGGCTTCCTGGGTCAGGATTTTTTCGGCCGCGGCAATGGCGGCATCGGCCGCGGCGGCGCGGACATCGGCGGTCGCCTGGGCTTCGGCCTGGGCAATCTTGGTTTCGGCCATCTTGGTGCGGCGGGCGACGAATTCTTCGATCTTGGCCTTGGCTTCGATCGCCAGACGGTCGGCTTCGGCCTTGGCGCCGGCGATGATGCCCTGCGCTTCGCTCTCGGCTTCCTGACGCTTGCGCTGGTACTGGGCCAGCAGCGCGGCGGCTTCTTCTTTCAGCTTACGGGCTTCGTCGAGCTCGGCCTTGATGCGGCCGGCGCGGTCATCGAGCGATTTGGCGACCGTCTTGTGAACGCCGATATAGCCCATGCCGGCGACGAACAGCACGAACGCAACTGCGACCCAGAACTCCGCATCGCCCAACAGTTCGATCAGGGTATGCATGGTTTAAGTCCTCAGCCCTTCAGCGACGCGGACACGGCCGCATCGACGGCACTGTCGTCCGGCGCCTTGCCGGTCAACCGCTCGACGATCGCCTTGGTGGCTTCGGCCGCGATGCCGCGGACGTTCGCCATGGCGGCGGTCTTGGTCGCGGCGATGGTCTTTTCGGCGTCCGCGAGCTTGGCGTTGAGTTCACCCTCGAGCTTCTTGCGGGAGACTTCCGCCGCCGCTGTCTGGGTGTCGCGGGTCTCGTTGGCGATGGCCTGCGCGCGGGCGCGGGCATCGGCCAGCGCCTTTTCGTAGGCCGCGATCGCCGCATCCGACTCCGCCTTGAGCGAAGCCGCGCTTGCGAGGTCGTCGCTGATCCGCTTCTGACGATTTTCGATGATGCTGCCGACTCGCGGCAGCGCCACCTTTGCCATCAGCACGTAAAGAACGACGAAGGCGATGACGAGCCAAAACAGTTGCGACGCGAACGTAGTCGGGTTGAAGGGCGGGAATGCGCCCTTGTGGCCCGACGGTTGTTCGGTGTGCGAATTGGTCGCCATTCGACGAGGTCCTGAACGATTAGAGCGCGAACAGGAGCAGGAGCGCGATCAGCAGCGAGAAGATGCCGAGCGCTTCGGTCACGGCGAAGCCGAAAATCAGGTTGCCGAACTGGCCCTGGGCTGCCGACGGGTTACGCAATGCAGCGGCGAGATAGTTGCCGAAGATCGTGCCGACGCCGACGCCGGCGCCGCCCATGCCGATGCAGGCAATGCCGGCACCGATGTATTTTGCTGCTACTGGATCCATAACGAACTCCTTTGTTGAACGTTTCGGGCCTTAGTGGCCCGGGTGAATGGCATCGTTGAGATAGATGCAGGTGAGGATGGCGAACACGTAGGCTTGCAGGAAGGCGACCAGCAATTCGAGCGCGGTCAGCGCCACCACGAGGGCCAGCGGCAGCGTCGCGCCGACCATGCCGAAAAAGCCCGCGCCGCTGAGCAGAATGATGAAGCTCGCGAACACCTTGAGGGTGATGTGGCCGGCGAGCATGTTGGCGAACAGACGCACCGAATGCGAGATCGGGCGCGACAGGAACGACAGCACCTCGATGAATACGATCAGCGGCAGGATGTAGATCGGAATGCCCTTGGGCACGAACAGATTGAAGAAGTGCAGGCCGTTCTTCCAGAAGCCGTAGACCAGCACAGTCAGAAACACCGATATCGATAGCGTCGCTGTGATGATGACGTGCGTGGTGACGGTGAAGGTGTAGGGGATCAGCCCGATCAGGTTCAGCGCCAGGATGAAGGTGAACAGCGTGAACACGAAGGGAAAGAACTTCATGCCTTCGGAGCCGGCCGAACTGCGCAGCGTTGTGGCGACGAATTCGTAGGTCAGCTCCGCGGCAGATTGCAGGCGCCCGGGAACCAGGGCGCGTTTGGCGGTGCCGCCGACCAGAAACAGGGTGATGACCACCACTGCCAGGGCCATGTAGGCCGCCGAATTGGTGAAGGCGATCTCGGTGTGACCGATTTTAACGACCGGAAAGAGGTCGATGATCTGGAATTGATGGATTGGATCGGTAGCCATAATGGGGCGTGCGCTCTAGTCGGTCAGATTAGTATTACGAACGACGCCTGCCGCCCGCATCACATTGAGTACCCCGGCCGCGAAGCCGAGCAGCAAAAATACGATAAGCCCCCAAGGCGATATCCCCAGCCAGCGGTCCAGCAGCCAGCCGATCATCGCGCCCACCAGAACACCCGCTACCAGTTCGGTGGAAAGCCGGAAACCCTTGGCCATCGCCGAATGATCGGTCGTCTGTCGAGGTCCGGAAACATCTTCGGAAGGCCGGCTCGTGGTCTTGAGCCGGTCGCCGAGACTCTGGAGCCTCGCGGAGAGAGCAGCCTCGTCGTCCGGTGGTTCTTTGCCGTCGCCCTTTGTGCCGCGCGTGTCAGTCATCGTTTCGACTCGCGAGGTTCAAAGGCTCCGCTTGGTTCCGCCGCCCTAAAAGCCGCGCGGACCATACTGAGAGGGTCTATGTGAGTCAAGGAACCGGTTAAGGGGGATAAGTGTTTGATAACAGAGATGAAAGTCTGATTTTTCGGCGGACTGTGGATGGCCTAGCGTGCAGTGCGGCAAGGTCATCAACAGCGTAGCGCGGAAGGGACATTCAGCGGCGCGTTTGCCGGTGTTAGGCTAGGCCATCTCGAGCGCCGGAATGGGAGAATCGCATGCGGAAAACGAGCCTCGCCATTGCTGTTTTTCTGGCCTCGGCGGCCATGGCGGCTGCCACAGAGCCTCAGGTTGCAGGTCAGGCCGTCGCTTCCTCCGAAGGTCCAGCGCGATACGCCTTCAACCGGGTCAACGACGGCTTCCTGCGCCTCGACAATGTGAGCGGACAAATCGCGTTCTGTAGTCCGACCAGCGCGGGCTGGGCATGTCAGGCCGTGCCGGAAGATCGCGCCGCGCTTGAGAAGGAAATCGCCCGGCTCCAGGACGAAGTCGCGAGCCTCAAGCAACAGGTAACAGCCTTGCGCGAGCCCGCGCCGCCGCGGCCGCCGGCGGACTTGTCGCCGCCTTCCGCGCAGAGCGAGCGGGCCGCTGAATTGCGCGCCGATCTGGCGCGCGCCAAGGCTGCGGTTCAAACCGCATGGCAGCGGCTGGTCGATATGCTCAGCGGTTTTCAGAAGGACATGATGCGCAAGGGTTAGCGCGTCACAAGCATGGCCGGAAAACTATCGTCCATCTCGCAGGCCCTGCCGCAGTTGATTGCGACTGCGACCTTGCAGGTCGAGACGCCCGGCGCGGGGTTCACCGAGATCACCGGCGACGCGCGTGCTTTCGTTGCGCAGGCCAACGCCGGCGAGGGCGCTTTGCTTGTTTATCTGCGCCACACCTCGGCGTCGCTCACAATTCAGGAAAAACGCCGACTCGGATGTGCAGACCGATCTCGTCACTGCGCTCGATCGGCTAGCGCCGGAAAATGCGCCCTGGGTTCATGATGTCGAAGGGCCCGACGACATGCCGGCCCATGTGAAGGCGATGCTCAATGGCGTGTCGCTGCATGTGCCGGTCGCCGGCGGCAGACTGGCGCTGGGCACATGGCAGGGAATTTATCTGGTCGAGCACCGGCGCAGGCCGCACAGCCGCGAGATCATTTTTCAGTTTATCGGCGGCAAGAAATAGCCAAAGCGACTGCATCGGCCGCTGTGAACGCACATTTTGCGGCGGAGCATGCGTCTATCTCATTGATCCAATGCACATATTTTTATTTCGAGTATTCGTTTTCGCGTATATATTCTGGTGCGGGGTGAAAGCCTTGCGCCGGAACCGAGGGCAGGGGCACATTGCACTGCGCGCAGGGTCGGCACAGATATTTGTGTGTCGCAAGGCCGCGACGAGTTGAGGAAGTCCAAGACGTGGAAGCGACGCAAAGTTATCGCCTGGTGATCGCCGACGACCACCCGCTGTTCCGCGGCGCTCTGCGAGAATCGATTTCGGGCCTGCTGGAGCGGGTCGAGATTGCGGAAGCTGGTACCTTCGACGATCTGGTGCTGCTGCTCGAAAAGGGCGCGAGCGACGTCGATCTTCTTCTTCTCGATCTGGCCATGCCGGGCGTGCGCGGCTTCTCCGGCCTCATCTATATGCGCGCGCAATACCCCAGCGTGCCGGTGATCGTGGTGTCGGCCAATGACGATCCGGCCACCATCCGCCGCTGCATGGGTTTCGGCGCCTCCGGTTTCATTCCCAAGACCTTGGGCGTCGACGAGATGCGCGCCGCGGTATCGAAAATCCTAAACGGCGGCGTATGGACGCCGCCCGATGTGGATCTCGGCGCCGGCGCCGACGCCGAAGCGACGGAATTGATGGCGCGCATGGCGACGCTGACGCCGCAGCAGGTGCGCGTCCTGATGATGCTGTCGGAAGGCCTGCTCAACAAGCAGATCGCCTACCAGCTCAGCGTATCGGAAGCGACGGTGAAGGCGCACGTCTCGGCGATTCTGCAGAAGCTCGGCGTCGAGAGCCGCACGCAGGCTGTGATCGCGGCGGCCAAGATCGACGCCGGCCACTGGC
>CAISIV010000040.1 GCA_903885555.1 uncultured Hyphomicrobiales bacterium | reverse complement strand
GATCGCCATGGAAGAAAAACTTCGTTTCGCGATCCGCGAAGGTGGCCGCACCGTCGGCGCCGGCGTCGTCGCGAGCATCATCGAGTAATCGGACAAGTGTCATGGCCGGGCAGGTGCCCGGCCATCCACGTCTTTGCGAAATAACAGTGTCGTGGATTCCTAGCGTTTAAACGCCGGGTGTGACGGACGAGAGAAACAAAAATGAACGGCCAGAATATTCGGATCCGGCTCAAGGCGTTCGACCACCGCATCCTCGATGCGTCGACGCGTGAGATCGTGAACACGGCCAAGCGCACCGGCGCTCAGGTTCGTGGACCGATCCCGCTGCCGACTCGTATCGAGAAGTTCACGGTGAACCGCTCGCCCCACGTCGATAAGAAGAGCCGCGAACAGTTTGAAATGCGCACGCACAAGCGTCTTTTGGACATTGTCGACCCGACCCCGCAGACCGTGGACGCGCTGATGAAGCTCGACCTGGCCGCAGGCGTCGACGTCGAGATCAAGCTCTAGCGCCGGGATAAGGACTGAAGACAATGCGTACGGGAGTGGTCGCAAAGAAGGTCGGGATGACCCGGGTGTTCTCCGAAACTGGAGAGCACGTGCCGGTTACGGTTCTGCAGCTTGAGCAGTGCCAGGTCATCGCCCACCGGACCAAAGACAAGAACGGCTACGTTGCGCTGCAGCTGGGTTCCGGCCTGCGCCGTACCAACAATATGAGCAAGGCCGATCGCGGTTACTTCGCGAAGGCCAACGTCGAGCCGCGCCGCAAGCTCGCGGAATTCCGTGTCAGCGAAGACTCGGTGATCCCGGTCGGTGCGGAAATTACCGCCGATCACTTCGTCGAAGGTCAATTCGTCGATGTCTGCGGCATCTCGATCGGTAAGGGCTTTGCCGGCGGCATGAAGCGCTGGAACTTCGGCGGTCTTCGCGCCTCGCACGGCGTCTCGGTCTCGCATCGTTCGATCGGTTCGACCGGCGGCCGTCAGGATCCCGGCAAGACCTTCAAGAACAAGAAGATGCCAGGCCACATGGGCGTCGATCGCATCACCACGCTCAACCTCAAGGTCGTGCGGACCGACGTCGAACGCGGTCTCATCCTGGTCGAGGGCGCAGTGCCCGGCGCCCGCGGTGGCTGGATCACGGTTCGCGACGCTGTGAAGAAGAAGGCGCACAAGGACACGCCGAAGCCCGGCAAGTTCCGCGTCAGCGAGAGCGCTGCTGCGCCGGCTGCCGAAGCACCCGCCGAGAAGGAGGGCGCATAACATGGATATGAAGATCACCACGCTGGAAGGCAAAGAGGCCGGTTCGGTCAGCCTGTCCAAGGAGATTTTCGGTCTCGAGCCGCGCATCGACATCGTGCAGCGCTGCGTCAACTGGCAGCTCGCCAAGCGCCAGCGCGGCACGCACAAGGTCAAGCAGAAGGACGAGATCTGGCGTACCGGCAAGAAGATGTACGCGCAGAAGGGCACCGGCGGTGCTCGTCACGGTTCGGCGCGCGTGTCGCAGTTCCGCGGCGGTGGCCGTGCGTTCGGTCCGGTCGTTCGCAGCCATGCGATCGGTCTGCCGAAGAAGGTTCGCGCGCTCGCGCTGCGTCACGCTCTGTCGGCGAAGGCCAAGGACGGCGGCTTGATCGTCGTCGATACGCTTTCGATCAAGGACGCGAAGACCAAGACGCTCGCCGCGCAGTTCGGCAAGCTCAACGTCGTCAACGCGCTGTTCATCGACGGCAGCGAAGTCGAGAAGAACTTCTCCGCCGCGGCCCGCAACATTCCCAATATCGACGTGCTGCCGATCCAAGGCATCAACGTCTACGACATCATGCGGCGTAAGACCCTGGTTCTGACCAAGGCGGCGTTGGATGCGCTGGAGGCGCGTTTCAAATGAGCACGAACGATCCGCGCCATTACGACGTTATTCTGTCCCCGGTGATCACCGAAAAGG
>CAISIV010000039.1 GCA_903885555.1 uncultured Hyphomicrobiales bacterium | reverse complement strand
TGCGCGGTATTGCGCACCACGTCGACCATGCTGCTGCCGACGCTGTCGGTCGGCGTCATGCCGGTATCGAGCAGGTCGGCGATATCGTCGACCGACCAGTCTTTCAGCTTGAACTGCGTGATATTGGGAACGTTGCCCTCGCCGTCCGCCGCGGGCCCGCCGGTAAAGCGCAGGCCAGAGACAATGCCGCCGAGCATATTACGCGGCGAATGGCATTCCGCGCAGTGGCCGGGACCGTTCACCAGATAGGCGCCGCGGTTCCATTGCGCCGATTGCGCCGGATCGGACTTGAACGGCGCGCCATCCAGGAACAGCAGCTTCCAGACTCCAAGCGTGCGGCGGATGTTGAACGGGAAACCTAGTTCGTGGTCGCGCACGCGACCGCGCACGGCAGGCAAGGTTTTCAGATAGGCAAACAGGTCCTGCGCATCAGCGATCATGATCTGCTGATAGGACGTATACGGGAACGAGGGATAGTAATGCGAGCCCCGTGGCGACGTCCCCTTATGCAGGGCCGTGACGAATTGCGCCTCGGTCCAGGTGCCGATGCCATCGCGCGGATCAGGCGAAATATTGGAGGGATAGAAGGTGCCGAAAGGCGACACCAAGGGTCTGCCACCGCCAAGTCTGGTGCGATCATCCTGCTTCGGCGTCGCGTGGCACGACGCGCAGCCACCGATCTGGAACATCGTCTTGCCGTTGACGAGATCAGGCGTGTGCGCGCCGACTTCGCTCTCCGGTACGGTCTGCGGAATTGTGAGGAACCAGAATGCGGCAAGCCCGATGACGGCGGCGGCGGCAACCAGCAGAATAACTCTGCGCACGATAAGCCGCCTCCGCCAACGTCAGGCTATTGCTGCGGCTTGCGGAAAGTCTCGTGGCAATCTCCGCAATCCTTGCCGACGACGGCCATCGCCGCCTTGAGGCCATCGAGGTCTTTTACCGCTCCGGCCCGAGTGTCCGCAACGTCCTTGGCGAATTTCGCGATTGCCGCATCGAACTTCGGACGTTCGGTCCACACGGCGGCCAGCGCGCGCGTCTCGCCGTCCTTGCTGTTGTCGGGAAACAGCGCCGGGAATTTCTGCGCCGTCTCCGCCCATTGATCGAAGGCGGCATTGACCTTGGCAGCGTCGAACGGCGTCGTCCCGCGCACAATGCCAGTCACGGTGCGGGCGTTTTCGTTGTTTGCCTTCATCAGCGCCTTGCGCGTGGCGAGCGGATCTTGCTGCGCAACGACCGCTGTCGCGCCGAGCGCAACAACAGCCACCACCGCGACCGCAAATGCCGAAGCTGACTTCATGCAACTCTCCCTTCAGGCCCAAAAATAGCCTGCCCATCGCAAACACCAGCTTATTGGCATTATTCCAAAGGGCCGGAGGCCTCATTGCCGCAGCCGATCACGGCTTCGTGATCAGCTCAGAAGGTCAAGCGGCGCGCGATTTCCGGGCCGTTTCGATGGCCTGCCACACCTTCTGCGCCGTCGCCGGCATGTCGATATGGCGGATGCCGTAGGCGCGATGCAGCGCATCGACGATGGCGTTGATCAGCGCCGGGCACGACCCGATGGCGCCGGCCTCGCCTGCGCCTTTGACGCCGAGCGGATTGGTCTTGCACGGCGTGTTGCGTGTCTCGAACACGAAATCCGGCACGTCGCTGGCATGCGGCATGGCGTAATCCATGAAGCTCGCACTCATGAGCTGCCCGGACTGCGGATCGTACACCGTGTCTTCCATCAGCGCCTGGCCGATGCCCTGCACCGCGCCGCCATGCACCTGCCCCGCCAGCATCAGCGGGTTGAGTGTCTTGCCGAAGTCGTCGACGATCACATAGTTGACGATCGTGGTGACGCCGGTCGCCGGATCGATCTCGACCTCGGCGATGTGCGTGCCGTTCGGATAGGTCGCCGGCTCATTGCCGAATTCGTTTTCCGCCTTCAGCCTCTCCGGTGTCGCCTTCGGATGCGCGGCGATATCGGCGAACGAAATCGCGCGGTCGGTCCCGGCAACGCGAACGCTGCCATTGGCAATCTCCATGTCGCCTGCCGAAGCCTCGAGCGCGTCGGCGGCAATGTCCTTGATCTGCCCAGCCAGCGTCTTGCTGGCGCGATCGACCGAAACGCCACCGATCGGGATCGAGCTCGATCCGCCGGTGCCGGCGCCGGTGGCGATGCGGTCGGTGTCGCCTTGCACGACGCGCACCAGTTCCGGCGGCAGATCGAGATGATCGGCGACCAGTTGCGCGTAGGACGTGGCGTGGCCCTGCCCGGTCGATTGCGAACCGATCAGCACGGTGACGCCGCCGTCCTTGTCGAGATTGATGGTCGCCGTCTCCGGCCCGTTGTTGCCGCAGGCTTCGACGTACGTTGCCATTCCGATGCCGCGCAGTTTGCCGATACGCTTGGCGGCGGCAACGCGTTTGTTGAAGCCTGCCCAGTCGGCGATTTCCTGCGCGCGCGCCATGCCGCCGGCGAAATCGCCGGAGTCGTAGACTTTGCCGGTCGGCGTCTTGTACGGCAGCGCCTTCGGCTTGATCAGATTCTTGCGGCGAAGAGCATCCGGCGCCATGTCGAGCTCGTGCGCGGCGGCATCGACCGCGCGTTCGATCAGATACGAAGCCTCGGGCCGCCCCGCGCCGCGATAAGCGTCGACCGGCACGGTGTTGGTGAAAGTCGCGCGCAGACGCGCGTGCGCCACCGGAATATCGTAGGAGCCGGTCGCCATGCCGAGACCGAGCCACGGAATGTAAGGCCCGTAGCACGACAGGTAGGCGCCCATGTCGGCGATGATGTCGAGATCGAGCGCGAGAAACTTGCCCTTGTCGTCGATCGCCAGCTTCGCCGTCGATATGTTGTCGCGCCCGTGGCTGTCGCCGAGGAAGTGCTCGCTGCGGTCGGCGACCCACTTCACCGGTTTGCCGGTGCGCTGCGCGGCCACCGCGGCGAGCGCATATTCGCGATAGGGAAACAGCTTGGTGCCGAAACCGCCGCCGACATCCGGCGTGATGACGCGCATCTTTTCCGGCGGCAGTTTCATCACCGCGCCGCCAATGATGTCGCGGATGATGTGGCTGCCCTGGCTGCCGAGCGTCAGCGTGTAACGATCACCATCGTATTCCGCGATCACGCCACGCGTATCCATATAGTTGGTGACGAGGCGCTGGTTGACGATGGTCAGCGACACGGTGCGTGCAGCGCTCGCGAAAGCCTGCTTGGTCGCGGCCTCGTCGCCCACCGACGTTTCGAACGCCAGATTGCCCGGCTGATCCACCCACACCGATGGCGCGCCGGCTTTCAGCGCGGCAATGGCGCCGATGATATGCGGCAACGGCTGCCAGTCGACCGTGATCGCTTCGGCCGCATCCTTCGCGGCGTCGAGCGTATCGGCGACCACGAAAGCAATGGCGTCGCCGACATGTTTGACGACATCGACCGCCAGGATCGGATAAGGCGGCACCTTGATATCGACACCCGGCAGCACGCCCGGCGTCGGCAAAGGTCCAAGGTCGGTAATTTCGGCCGCGGTCAGTACCAGCCGCACGCCCTTCATTGCGCGTACGCGTTCCAGATCGGAAATGGCAAACCGGGCATGAGCGTGCGGTGAGCGCAGCACCACCGCATGCAGTGTGGCTTCCGGCGCCACATCGGCGACATAGGTGCCCGCGCCGCGCAGCAGGGCGTCGTCTTCCTTGCGCGTCAGCGCCTTGCCGAAGCCGAACTTCATATCCGCCATGGAAGGCCTACTCCGCAGGTTGCGGCTGATGCTGGGCGCCTTTGTTGCGGACCGCAAGCCAGCGCGCCACCACGTAGAATACCGGCGTAAAGATCAGGCCGAAGAACGTCACACCGATCATGCCGGAGAACACCGCCGTACCCAGCGACTGCCGCAGTTCCGCGCCGGCACCGATCGCGAAGGCCATCGGCGTCACACCGAGAATGAACGCAAACGACGTCATCAGAATAGGCCGGAGCCGCAGATGGGCGGCTTCGACCGCGGCGGCGAAGCGGTCGCGGCCGGCGTCCTCAAGCTGCTTGGCGAATTCCACGATCAGAATCGCGTTCTTGGCGGCAAGACCGATGAGTACGATGAAGCCGACCTGCGTCAGAATATTATTGTCCTGCCCGCGGATCACCACGCCGACGATCGAGGCGATCAGGCTCATCGGCACGATGAGGATGACGGCAAGCGGCAGCGTCAGGCTTTCGAACTGCGCGGCCAGCACCAAGAACACGAACACCACCGCCAGCACGAAGGCGAACACCGCCGTGCTGCCGGCGCGCAACTGCTGGAATGCCAGCGTGGTCCATTCGTAGGAGAAGCCCTCCGGCAAGGTTTCCGCCGCGAGCTTCTGCATGATCTCGATCGCCTGCCCTTGGCTGTAGCCGGGCGCGGCCCCGCCATCGAGTTCGGCCGCGGGATAAAGGTTATAACGCGGCACGCGATAGGGTCCGGTGACACTGCGCACCGTCGTGAAGGCGCCCAGCGGCACGGTCTCACCGGTGCTGTTACGCACGCGAATGTTCAGCACATCCTTGGTATCGGTGCGGAATTCACTCGAGGCCTGTGCCACGACGCGATAGGTGCGCCCGAACAAATTAAAGTCGTTGACGTAGGCTGAACCGAGATAAATCTGCAGCGCGGCGAAGACGTCGGGCACGTTGATGCCGAGCAACTGCGCCTTGGTGCGGTCGATATCCAGGTAAAGCTGCGGGGTCGTGTTCTCGAACAGCGAATAGACCTGAACGAGACCCGGCGTCTGCGCCGCCCGCCCCATCATCGCATAGACCGCGCTCTGAAGTGCAGCCGGACCGCGGCCGGCACGATCTTCCACCATCATGCGGAAGCCGCCGGCATTGCCGATACCCGATACCGGCGGCGGCGCGGCGACGAAAACCATCGCCTCCTGGATCGACGCCAAGCGGCCGAACAACTGGCCCTGAATCGCGGCCGCCGATTGATTAGGGTCCGCTGCCCGCTTGTCGAACGAATCGAGCGTCACGAAGACCGCGCCCGCGTTCGGCGAATTGGTGAAGGTGGCGCCGGAGAAGCCGACGATGTTCACCGCGTGTGCCACGCCCGGCACCTTCAGCGCGATATCGACGGCGCGGCGATTGACCTCGTCGGTGCGCGCCAGCGACGCCGCCGGCGGCAACTGGGTGACGATGATCAGATAGCCGCGGTCGAGTTGCGGGATAAACCCAATCGGTGTTTTGCGGAACTCGTTGAGGCCGAACGCGACGACGCCGGCATAGACCACCAGCATCAGTACGGCGAAACGCACAGTTTTTGCCGCCAGCCAGCCGTAACCGCGCGTCAATTTGTCGAAGTAGTGGTTGAACAGGTCGAAGAAGCCGTGAATCGGCTTGCTCCACCAATAATGGCTTTTGGTCTCGTGCGGCGGCTTGAGCAGCAGGCTGCACAGCGCGGGCGACAGTGTCAGCGATACGATCAACGAAATGATGGTGGCGCCGGCGATCGTCAGCGCGAACTGACGATAGAACTGCCCGGTGATGCCGGTGATGAAGGCCGAGGGGACGAACACCGACACCAGCACCAGCGTAATCGCGATCAGCGCGGCACCGACCTCGTCCATGCTCTTGATGGCCGCGTCGTGCGGCGAGAGGCCCGCTTCGATGTTGCGCTGGACGTTCTCCACCACGACGATGGCGTCGTCGACCACGATGCCGATGGCGAGCACCAGACCGAACAGCGACAGATTGTTCAGCGTGAAGCCGAACATCGACATGAAGAAGAAGGTGCCGACCAGCGACACCGGAATGGCGATCAGCGGAATCACCGCGGCACGCCATGTCTGCAGGAAAAGAATGACGACCAGCACGACCAGCAGGATCGCTTCGCCGATGGTTTCCTGAACCGCGTCCACCGACTCCTGGATAAACTGGGTCGGGTTGTAAACGATGGTGTATTTCAGACCGGCGGGAAAACGCTTCGCCAGGTCGTCCATGGTGGCGATGATCGCCTTGGACGTCGACAGCGCGTTCGAACCCGGCCGCTGGAAAATGCCGAGCGCAATCGCCGGATCGCGATCGAGATAGGAATTGGTCGAATAATCCTGCGCCGCCAGTTCGGTTCGCGCGATATCCTTCATCCGCACCACGGCATTCGTGGTCTGCTTGACGACGATATTGCCGAATTCGTCCGGATTGGCGAGCCGCCCTTGCGTCTGCACCGAGATCTGGAACGCGCCGGGCTTGTTCACCGGCGGCTGGTTCAGAACGCCGGACGCGACCTGCACGTTCTGACCTTGCAGGGCCAGCACAACGTCGCTCGCGGTCAAGCCGACGGATTGCAGCCGGTCGGGATCGAGCCACACCCGCATCGCGTAGTCGCGGGCACCGAATACCGTAATCGACCCGACGCCGTCGACGCGGGTGACGGCATCGGTGATTTCGAGCGTGGCGTAGTTCGAGATGAACAGTGTGTCGCGCGATTTATCCGGCGAATAGAGATGCACGACCATCATCAGGTCGGACGACGCCTTGGTGACCGTCACACCGATATTGCGCACGTCAGCAGGCAAACGCGGCTGCGCGATGGCGACGCGGTTCTGCACCTGCACCTGCGCGATATCGAGATTGGTGCCGATATCGAACGTCACCGAGATCGAGAAGCGCCCGTCCGCCGTCGAGTTCGACGACAGATAGATCATGTTCTCGACGCCGTTGATCTGCTGCTCGATCGGTGCAACCACGGTCGAAGCCACGATGTCGGCGCTGGCGCCCGGATACTGGCCGTTGACGGTGATCGTCGGCGGCGCGATTTCCGGATATTGCGCGACCGGCAGCCGCGCGAACGCGACCGCACCCAGGATCACGATGACGATCGAGACCACGGAGGCGAAAATCGGCCGGTCGATGAAGAAGTGCGAAATACGCATGATTTACTTCTTCGCGCCTTCTGGCGGAGCGCCCGCACCGGGAGCCGGTGCTGCGCCCTGCTCTTGCGGCGTTACCTTTTGACCGGGCCGCGCGCGCAACAGACCGTTGACGATCACGCGGTCGTCAGGGCTCAAGCCGTCCTTGATGACGCGGAAGCCGTCCGGCAGCACTTGCGCCAACGTCACGTATTTCGGCGTGACGACATTCTCGGCGTTAACGGTCGTGACGAACTTGCGAGCCTGTTCGGTGCCGATGACCGCGTCCGGCACCAGCAGCGCCTCGTAAGGCGACGACGCCGGGACGCGCACACGCGCGAACATGCCGACCGTCAGGACGCCGTTGGGATTGGGGAACACCGCACGGCCGCGAATCGTACCGGTGGCGCGATCGATCACGTTGTCGACGAAATCCATGCTGCCTTCGTGCGCGAAGTCCGCCTCGTCGATGAGCTTGAGTGATACCTTGGTGCCGGTGCCGCGGCTGGCGATGTCGTCCTTGGCGCCGCCCTTGGCGAGCCGCTCGTAACGCAAGTACGACGCTTCATCGAAAGTGAATTCGAAACGGATCGGATCGGTCGATACGATGGTGGCAAGCAATGTCGTGTTGCCGCCGGTGCCGCCCGTCACCAGGTTGCCCTGCGAGACACGGCGATCGCCGATACGGCCGTCGATCGGCGCGCGCAGTTCGGTGAATTCGAGATCGAGCTCGGCGGTACGCTGCGCGGCTTCGGCATTGCTGACCGCGGCTTGCGCATTACGGAACGCCTGCGAACGTTGTTCGAAGGTCTGATCGGTAATGGTCTTGTCGCGCACCAGTTGCTGGCCGCGCGTGTAGTCGGCTTCGGTGAAAGCGAGGTTCGATTTGGCTTGCGTCACATTGGCGCGCGCCTGATCGGCGGCGTTCTGGAACGGCCGTTTGTCGATCGTGAACAGCAGGTCGCCCTGCTTCACGGTCTGACCATCCTTGAAATGGACGCCTTCGAGATAGCCCGACACGCGGGCGCGCACCTCGACCGAACTCACGGCGACAAAGCGGCCGACATATTCGTCAAAGTCGGAGACCGCGCGCTTGACCGGCTTGGCGATGGTCACCGATGGCGGCGGCGGCGCGGCCGGCTTCTGCGCACTATCGCCGCAGGCCGCGACTAAAGTAGCAAGCGACAAGACGACGATCGCCCGGCGGAGCGCCGCAGCGGAGGGCAAGGAAGACTGAAATTCTGAATTGTTCATAAGGATTTAGCCGGGAGTTCAGGGGGAGTTGCCCAGATCGATGAGGACGAAGACGTATGTCCACATTACCGCATTGCAACGGGGAAGATGACTTGTTCAGCCGGACCGTGACCTAAATGTCGCAAGCCAGCGCCGCCCAAACAAAGCAAGCACTATGCCGCCATAGACCGTGCCGCCGATGGCTGCCAGCAGCGCCAGTGCCGCGATGTCGTCGATCCCACGCCAGCCTTTGACGAAGCGTGCAACTGGCGCAGCGCACAGCCACAAGACAAGCGCCAGCACACCACCCGCCGCGGCGAGCTTGATGGCGGATTCCCGCAACCGGGCGTCGATCTGGATGTGGCCGGCGCGTATGCCGAACCAGACCACCAAAGCGAGATTGATCCAGGCACCGATCGACGTCGCAAGCGCGAGGCCGACCTGCGCCAGCGGACCCATCAACAAGAATTTGAATGCAATGTTCACAGCGGCGGCAATCAGCGCGGCCTTGACCGGCGTTGCGGTATCGCCGCGCGCAAAGAATGTCGCGACCGAACTGCGGATCAAAACGAAGGGCAACAGACCGAAGGCGTAGGCAGACAATGTCAGACCGGCCGCCGTGGCATCGGCCACTGTGAAGGCGCCGCGCACGAACAGTGCGCGCATGATCAAGTCGGGCACGATAAAAAATGCAGCGACGCAGGGAATCGACAGCAGCAACGTGAACTCGACAGCGCGGTTCTGCGCGTGCGACGCGCCCACCGTATCGCCGGCGGCGAGCCGCCGCGACATTTCCGGCAGGATTACCGTGCCCGCCGCAATGCCGATGACGCCGATTGGCAATTGGTTGATGCGGTCGGCGTAATAGAGCGCGGACAGCGCACCGGCCGGCAGGAAGCTGGCGATGATGGTGTCGGCAAACAACGCGAGTTGCACGCCGGCCGAACCGACCGTCGCAGGCCCGAGCGCGCGGAAAAACTGCCGGACATCCGTATCAAGTTGTGGCCAGCGGAACACCGGCAACGCGCCGGCGCGTTTCGCCGCACCCGCCACCAGCGCGAATTCCAGGACGCCGGCCAGCAGCACACCCCAGGCCGCCGCATGTCCGGCGGTCGGAAAGAATGCCGCCAGCGTCAATGCCATCACCAACGCGATGTTGAGCAAGATCGGCGCGGCGGCGGCGGCGGCAAATTTCTGCAGCGCGTTGAGGATGCCGCCGTAGAGCGTGACCAGCGTGATCAGCAGCAGATAGGGAAACGTGATGCGCGTCAGTTCAACGGCCAGCCCGTAACGGCTCGGATCGTTGACAAGCCCCGGCGCCAGCACCTCGATCACGGCCGGCGTGAACACCAGCGCCACGGCCAGCAGCACGACCTGGCTCGCCAGCAGCAGCGTGAAAATCCGGTCGGCAAAAATTCCGGCCCGCTGCGCCCCGCCCTGCTCGCGGATGCGGGCGTAGGCTGGCACAAAGGCGGCGTTGAAAGCGCCCTCGGCGAAAATTGCCCGGAAATGGTTTGGCAGCCGCAGCGCCACAAAGAAGGCGTCCGCCACCGGCCCCGCGCCCAGCACGGCCGCCAGGATAATGTCGCGGGCAAAGCCGGTGACCCGCGACAGCAGCGTAAAACCACCGACGGTGAGCATACGCTGGATCATCGAGATTCTGCCACCGGAGTGAAAACGCTGTCCGTGAATGGACTTAACCCTTAGCCGACGTTACCGATAGTCAGGCCGGGGGAACTGGCTTAAGACGATTCCCGGCCCAAACCTAGGGCCCCGAAAAGCCCGACAAGAGCCAAGCCAGAGTACAAGCCGGACCATGCCCTCGCCGATCATTCCCATCTTGCTGGCCGGCGGCGCCGGGACGAGGCTTTGGCCGGTGTCGCGCGACGCCCTGCCCAAGCAGTTCCTGCCTCTGGTCGGCAACCGGTCGACCTATCAGGAGACCCTGCTCCGCGTGCGGGATCCGATGTTTGCCGCTCCCATCGTCATCACCGGTCCGAACTTCCATTTCTTTGCACGCCGCCAGGCCGAAGAAATCGGCGTCGATGTGACCGTGGTGATCGAGCCGCTGCGGCGCGATTCCGGCCCGGCCATCGCCGCCGCCACGGAAGTGGCAAGACAGCGTGACCCGGATGCGGTGGTGCTGGCGCTGGCCGCCGACCACATCATTCTGGACGTGCCGCAATTCCGCGAAACCTGCATCGCTGGGCGCGCTGCCGCCGATGCCGGGCGCATCGTCACCTTCGGCATCAAACCGACCGAACCCAAGACCAACTTCGGCTACATCCTTCCGGGCGAACAAATCGCCGGCACCGCCGTGCACGCGGTCAAGAGTTTCGTCGAGAAGCCCGATGCCCAGACGGCGGCGCGCTATGTGCGCGACGGCTATCTTTGGAATTCCGGCAACTTCCTGTTTCGCGCCGACGTCCTGCTCGCCGAACTCGCGCGCTTTGAGCCGGCGATCTCGGAAGCCATTGTCGCGGCGGTCAAGGACGCGACCACCGATCTCGGTTTCCTGCGTTTGGCGCCTGAGGCCTTTGGCCGCTCGCCCTCGAAATCGATCGACTACGCGGTGATGGAAAAGACCGACCGTGCCGCCGTGGTCGAGGGTACGTTCCGCTGGTCCGATATCGGAAGCTGGGACGCGCTGTTCGACATCACGCCGCCGGATGCCGCGGGCAATATAGTGCAAGGCCCCGTGGTGACGATGGATGTCAGCGGCAGCGTCGTACATTCCGACGGCCGCCTTACCACCGTGGTCGGCGTCCAGGACATGGTCGTGGTCAGCACATCCGACGCCGTAATGGTGGTGCCGCGCGCACGTTCGCAGGAGGTGCGCGAACTGGTCAACAAACTCAAGGCCGACAAGCGCCCCGAAGCCACCGACCACAAACGCGTGCACCGGCCCTGGGGCTATTACGAGTCGATCGACGCCGGCGAGCGCTTCCAGGTCAAGCGCATTGTCGTCAATCCAAGCGGCGTTCTGTCGCTGCAGAAGCATCGCCACCGCGCCGAGCATTGGGTCGTCGTGCATGGCACCGCCGAAGTCACCATCGGCGATACGGTGAGCGCAGTACACGAGAACGAGTCCGTCTTCATCCCGATCGGCAGCGTTCATCGTCTGGCCAATCGCGGCAAGATTCCGCTGGAGCTGATCGAAGTGCAGACCGGCAGCTATCTTGGCGAAGACGATATCGAGCGCATCGAGGACGTCTACAAGCGCAGCTGATTGCCCGAGCACGCGCCGAATTTATTCTTTGTGAACTTGACCCGCTAAGCCCCACGCGGAATACCGCCGCTGGGGCGCACAAGCGAAAGTTCAGGCCGATGACGGACATTCGGAACGGCAACGCCGCCAAACCGCGCAACATCATTCTTCGCCTTTTGGGTCCTGGTCTTGTGACAGGCGCCGCCGACGACGATCCGTCCGGCATCGCCACCTACTCCCAGGCCGGCGCGCAGTTCGGCTACGGCCTGCTGTGGACGGTGTTCCTCACCACGCCGTTCATGATCGCGATTCAGCTGATCAGCGCGCAGATCGGCCGCGTCACCGGCAAGGGCCTGGCGGCCAATCTTGCGCAGTTCGCACCGCGATGGTTCGTCCTCGCTCTTGTTTTCCTCCTGGTAGCCGCTAATACCTTCAACATCGCCGCCGACATCAGCGTGATGGGCGAAGCCCTGTCGCTTGTGATCGGCGGCCTGTCACACGAGCACGCGCTCATTTTCGCAGCGGCATCGGTGTTGTTGCAGGTTTTCGTGCCTTACCGCCGTTACGCGCCGGTGCTGAAATTCATGACGCTGACATTGTTCGTCTATGTCATCACGGCGTTCACCGTGAAAATTCCGTGGAGCGCGGCCTTGCTGGCCGCGATCTGGCCGAAGCCCGTATTCAATCTGGATTATTTCATGATGGTGGTCGCCGTGCTCGGCACCACGATCAGCCCCTATCTGTTTTTCTGGCAGGCCTCGCAGGAAGTGGAGGAGATGAGCCAGAAAAAGCACCGCAGACCCCTGGTTGAACTGCGCCGTGGCGGCGATCCCGAAATTAGCCGCATCGCCATCGACACAACCGTCGGCATGATCTTCTCCAACGCCATTGCCTTCTTCATCATCGTGACCACCGCAGCGGTATTAAACGCCGGCGGCATCACCAATATCCAGACAGCCGCCCAGGCCGCAGAGGCCTTGCGGCCGCTGGCAGGCGAACTGACATTTTATCTGTTCGCACTGGGCATCGTCGGCACCGGGCTGCTTGCTATCCCGGTTCTCGCCGGCTCCGCCGCCTATGGCGTCGCGGAAGCCTTTGGCTGGCCGGCGACGCTGGAAGCCAAGGCGCCGGACGCCGTCGGCTTCTACGGCATCATCGCCGCGGCGACGATCATCGGTTTCGGACTGGGTTTCACGCGTATCGACCCGATCAAGATGCTGATCTGGAGCGCCGTCATCAATGGCATCGTCGCCGTACCGATCATGGCGGCGATGATGCTTATCATCTCGAAAATAGAATTGATGGGCAGGTTCAGGGCCAAGCGAGCCCTGCTCGCCTTCGGCTGGGGCGGCACGGCGATCATGGCCGCCGCGGTCGTCGCGCTGATCTGGTCGTCCTTGATCTGACGCCCTACTGCTCGATCTTGATGTTGGCGGCCTTGATCACATTGCCCCAGCGCGCGACTTCCTCGCTCATGTATTTGGCCGCCCGCTCCGGCGAGCCGCCGTAGACCTCGGCCGAGAGGTTCTTCAGCTTGCTCTGGATGTCAGGTTGCTTCAACGCATCGCTGACGTCGGCGTTGATCTTGTCGACGATGGCCCTCGGCGTCTTCGGCGGCGCCACGATGGCGTACCAGGCCGCCGACTCAAAGCCCGGCAAGGTCTGCGTCATGGTCGGAACCTTCGGCAGATCGGACAAACGCTGCGGCGAGGCCACGGCCAGCAATTTGAGCTTTCCAGAATTCACCATCGCCATCGACACGCCGAGATTATCGAACATCAGATCGACGTCGCCGGCGAGCAGGCCCTGCAGCGCTGGCGCCGAGCCGCGATAGGGAATATTGCGCAGTTTCACCTTGGCCATCAACTGGAACATCTCCGACGTCAGATGGGAGGTGGTGCCGTTGCCTTGCGTCGCGGCCGTCACCTTGTCGGGATTTTGTTTCAAGTAATCGATCAACTCCGGAACGCTACTCGCCTTGATTTTGTCCGGATTAACGAACAGCCCGGTAGGCACGTGCGCCATCACCGAGACCGGCTCGAATTGCAGCGGATCGAAATTGAGCTTGGAATACAGATTGTGATTGGTCACCAGCGGCGGCGGCGGCGACGACAGCAGCGTGTAACCGTCCGGCGCCGCGCGATAGACAAACTCGGCGCCGACATTGCCTCCCGCGCCGGAATGATTCTCGATCAGGACAGGCTGGCCCCATTTGCGCGACAGGAAATCGCCAAGCAGACGCGGCACAGCATCGGCAGTTCCGCCGGCCGGGAACGGCACGACGATCTTGACCGGCCGATCCGGATAAACCTGCGCCTGTGCGGGAGCAAGGACAGCCAGCGATAGTGAAAAGCACAGCGCCAAACCGGCTGCGGTTGCAGAGCGCATTCGAATCCTCCCAAATCTTTGCGGCGCTTGATCCGCGCCTTGTCGCACCAAGTGTGCACCAGACCATTGGCGTTTGCTACCGCGCAGAGTAGCTTGATTCCGGCGTGCATTCGAATGACTACAAGGTGTGATGATGACGGAGAAGAAGCCCAGCGTCGTTATTGTCGGCGGCGGCATTGGAGGCCTTTTCACCGCCAACGCGCTGATCGCGCATGGTCTGAAGGTCTCCGTTTACGAGCAGGCGCCTGCGCTGGGTGAAGTCGGCGCCGGTGTTTTCATCACGCCGAATAGCGTGCGCCAATTGCAACGCGTGGGCCTTGGACCCGCTGTCGAAAAATGGGGCGCACGGGTTGGCGCCGGTTCGCAGTATTTCCGGCACGACGGCGCGCCGATCGCGCCGGTCCAGGTGACGGACTCATCCGGCTGGAACGCGACCTTCGGCATGCATCGCGCCGATCTGGTCGAGATGCTGGCCAAGGCGCTGCCCACGGGCATCGTGCATCCGGGCAAACGCGGCACCGGCTTCGAGCAAACCGGTGATGTGGCACGCGTGATCTTTGCCGACGGCACCAGCGTCGAGGCCGACATCGTCATTGCCGCGGACGGCATCCATTCGGAACTGCGTCATCACGTCGTGCCGCCGTCGAAGCCGGTGTTCCACGGCTCGGTCGCCTATCGCGGCGTACTGCCCCATGCACTCGTTCCCGATTGGCCGACCGACGCCTGGCTGATGTGGCTCGGCAAGGGCAAACACTTCCTCAGCTTTCCGGTGCGTGCGGGCCAGTTGATCAACTATGTCGGCTTCGTGCCAGCAGACGAAGAGATGAAGGAATCCTGGTCCGCACCCGGCGATCCCGACGCACTGCGGCGCGAATTCGCCGGTTGGGATCCGCGCATCGAGCGGCTCTTGAGCGAGGTCAGAAAGACCTTCCGCTGGGCTCTATACGACCGCGAACCGCTGCCGGTCTGGACCAAGGGGCGTCTCACTTTGCTGGGCGACGCCGCCCACCCGATGCTGCCACATCTCGGCCAGGGCGCTAACCAGTCGATCGAGGACGGCATGGCGCTGGCGACGATCCTCGCGGGTGCCAGCAGCGGAACGGCGCCGGCCGCCCTTCTCGCTTACGAACGCCTGCGACGCGAACGCGTGGCGACGGTGCAGCGCGGCGCGCGCGAGAACGGCATGCGTTACGATTCTTCGTATTCCGATCTGGGCGTCCGCGATGCCGAGATCACGGCGCACGCCGCGTTCCGCAAGAAACTGTATGACCACGATGTGGTGCCAGAAGCGCAGGCGCTGGCGGCGGCGTTGCACTAGGCGTCAGACGATCTTCCGCCGCACCAGGTCGTCGATCACCTTGCTGGCGAGCGTCTCGGCATCGTTGCTGCCGGTCTGCAGGTGCAGTTCCGGATGCTCCGGCACCTCGTAGGCCTGATCGACTCCGGTGAAATTCTTGATCTCGCCGGCCAGCGCGCGGCGGTACAGGCCCTTCGGATCGCGGGCGATGCACTGCTCGAGCGGGGTATCGACAAACACCTCGATGAACTCGTCGGCACCGATCAGTTCGCGCACCATGTGCCGCTCCGCCTGGAACGGCGAAATAAACGAACACAACACCACCAGTCCGGCATCCGTCATCAGCTTCGCTACCTCGCCGATGCGGCGGATGTTCTCGACGCGATCGGATTCGGTGAAACCAAGGTCGCGGTTCAAGCCGTGCCGCACATTGTCGCCGTCGAGCATGATGGTGTGGACGCGTCGGCCATGAAGCTCGGCCTCAACCAGATTGGCGATGGTCGACTTGCCGGAACCCGGCAGCCCGGTGAACCACAGCACGGCCGGCTTGTGACGCATCAAGCCTGAGCGCGCATCACGGCTGATGGTCTGGCTCTGGTGATGAATATTGCTGGCGCGACGCAAAGCGAAATCAATCGTTCCCGCGGCGACCGTTTCGTTGCTGGTGCGGTCGATCAGGATGAAGGCGCCGGTGTCACGGTTCTCGGCATAAGGATCGAACGCCACAGCGCTCGCGGTCGACAGATTGCAAAGACCGACCTCGTTCAGCCCCAGCGTCTTGGCGGCGAGCTTGGCCAGCGTGTCGATATCGAGCCGGTGCTTGAGCTCGGTCACAGTCGCGGCCAGTGTACGATGTCCGATCTTCATCAGATAGGAACGGCCCGGCAGAAGGCGCTCGTTCGACATCCAGAACAAATGGGCCGCGAACTGGTCGCCGGTCACCGGCCGGTCGCGTACGGCGGCGAACACATCGCCGCGCGAGACGTCGACTTCGTCGGCAAGCGTCAACGTCACGGCGTCGCCGGGTCCAGCGGAATCGACCTCGCCCCCCGACCCGAGGATCGACGCCACCTTGGTCAAGCGTCCCGACGGCAGCACCGCGACGTCATCGCCGCGCGCGATCCCGCCACTGACGATCGTTCCGGCAAAGCCGCGAAAATCGGAATTAGCGCGGTTGACCCATTGCACGGGCATACGAAACGGCATCGTGTCGCGGTCATCGTCGACATCGACGGTCTCAAGATGTTCGAGCAATGCCGGCCCGGTATACCAGGGTGTGTTTTCGCTCGGTGTCGAAATGTTGTCGCCATGCCGCGCCGAAATCGGAATCGCGGTGATGGTCTTGAATCCAAGATCGGCCGCAAAGTACTTGAAATTCACCGAAATCGTCTCGAACACGGTCTGATCATAGTCGACCAGGTCGATCTTGTTGACCGCCAGCACCACGTGGCGGATGCCCAACAGACTCACGATGACGGCGTGACGGCGGGTCTGACTCAACAGGCCTTTACGCGCGTCGACCAGCAATACGGCGAGATCGGAATTCGACGCGCCGGTCGCCATGTTACGAGTGTATTGTTCGTGGCCCGGCGTATCGGCCACAACGAACGACCGCCGCTCGGTCGAGAAATAGCGGTAGGCGACGTCGATGGTGATGCCCTGCTCGCGCTCGGCCTCGAGTCCGTCAAGCAGAAGCGCATAGTCGATGTCGTCGCCGGTGGTGCCGTGACGTTTTGAATCGCGGCCGAGCGCGGCGCGATGGTCGTCAAAGATCAGATTCTGCTCATGCAACAGCCGGCCGATCAGCGTCGACTTGCCGTCGTCGACCGAGCCGCAGGTGAGAAAGCGCAAGGCCGGCCGCACGGCGGTGCCGGCGGATTGCAGGCTGGTAGAGGTGCCGGGCGCGAGCATCAGAAATATCCCTCGCGCTTCTTGGCTTCCATCGAGCCGGACGAATCGTGGTCGATCAGCCGCCCCTGCCGTTCGGAATTGGCAGAACCGCGCATCTCCTCGATGACGGCGTCGAGCGTGTCGGCATCCGACTCGATCGCGCCGGTCAGCGGGTAACAGCCGAGCGTGCGGAAACGCACCTTCATCATCTTCGGCTTTTCGCCGGGCAACAGCGGCAGGCGGTCATCGTCGACCATCACCAGCATGCTATCGCGTTCCACCACCGGACGCTCCTTGGCGAAATACAACGGCACGACCGGAATATTCTCGGCGCGGATGTATTCCCACACGTCGAGTTCGGTCCAGTTCGACAGTGGGAACACCCGCATCGATTCACCCGGCTTGATCCGGGTGTTGAACAACTTCCACAGCTCGGGCCGCTGGTTGCGCGGATCCCAGGCATGGCTCGCCGAGCGGTGCGAAAAGATGCGCTCCTTGGCCCGGCTCTTTTCCTCGTCGCGGCGCGCGCCGCCGAAAGCGATATCGAATTTCCATTGATCCAGAGCTTGCAGCAGCCCTTCGGTCTTCATGACCTGCGTGTGCACGCTCGATCCAGACGCCACCGGTGAGATGCCGCGCGCAACGCCGTCTTCATTGATATGTACGCGCAGTTCGACGCCGAGCCGCGCCGCCTCCCGATCGCGGAACGCGATCATCTCGCGAAATTTCCAGGTCGTATCGATATGCAGCAGCGGGAACGGCAGCTTGGCGGGATGAAACGCCTTCAGCGCCAGATGCAGCAACACGCTGGAATCCTTGCCGATCGAATACAGCATGACCGGGTTGGCAAACTCTGCCACCGCTTCACGCATCAGATAGATCGCCTCGGCTTCGAGCCGGCGCAGACGATGATTGGTTTTACGCCAAGACATATACAATCCGGGATTGTGCCAGACTGTTATACAGCATTGCCGCGAACTATGGGAGCGGCTGAAATTTCAAATTTAGAGGCAAAGAGGGAAAATTGGCCTCGAAAACATCAGTGGGACAGTGCACGGCGTGCTGCGTCAATGATGCGGTCCTGTGTCGCTTCATCGAGATAGGCGTGCATCGGCAGGCTGATGACTTCGCCTGCAAGGCGCGCGCTGACGGCGACGCCGCCTTTGCCGACCGGATAATCCTTATAGGCCTGCTGCAGATGCAACGGAATCGGATAGTAGATCGCGGTCGGAATGCCTTCGGCCTTGAACGCCGCCGCGAAAGCCTCTCGGCGTCCGCCGGAAACCCGGATGGTGTATTGCGCCCAGACCGACGTCATGCCGGCCGGCACCGTCGGCGTCACAGCAACGCCCGCCAGACCTTCGTTGTAACGGCGTGCCACACGGTTACGCGCTTCGATCTCGTCCGGAAAAATCTTGAGTTTCTCAAGCAGCACCGCCGCCTGCATCGTATCGAGACGCGAGGCCAGACCAATCCGGATATTGTCGTAGCGGTCGCTGCCGTGACCGTGCATGCGCAGGCTGCGCATAACGTCGGCAAAACCGGCATCATCGGTCATCACCGCACCACCGTCGCCGTAGCAGCCCAGCGGCTTGGCCGGAAAGAAACTGGTCGCGGTGGCGTTGCCGAAGGTGCCGAGCCGGCGATTGTTAAAGGTCGCACCGAAGCCCTGCGCTGCGTCGTCGAGGATGAACAGGCCTTCCGCCTGCGCCGCGGCCGCAACAGCGCCGTGGTCGGCGGCAAGTCCGAACAGATCGACCGGGATCACAGCCTTCGGCTTGAGACCGAGGCTCTTGGCCACGTCGATCGCACCGACAATGCCCTTGGGATCGATATTGAACGTCTTCTCGTCGACGTCGACAAACACAGGGGTCGCGCCGACCAGCGCCGCCACTTCCGCGGTCGCGCAGAACGTGAAGGACGGACAGATCACGGCGTCGCCGGGGCCGATCTCTTGCGCGCGCAACGCCAGCACCAGCGCATCGGTGCCGCTGGCGCAGCTCACGACATGTTTGGCGCCGCAGAACGCAGCAAGTTCGGCCTCGAAGGCGCGTACCTCGGGCCCGAGAATGTACTGGCCGTGATTGAGCACGCGCGTGATGGCGGCATCGACGCTATCGCCAAGACGACGGCGCTGCGCGGCAAGGTCGATAAACGGAATTGCCGGAAGATCGGTTCTCATATTCATCATCAAGTCCGAGCTGGAAGGGCGCGCGATCAGCCGGCGACGGCGCGCGGGCCTTTGCGTTTCGCGGGCGCGCTGGCGGGGCGCGCATCGAGGCATTGAATGGCGATGGCGAGACTGGCGACGCCTTGTTCACCGGTCACCGCCGGCGGTTCGCCGGAACGCACCGCGCTCATAAAGGCGAGAAGCTCGGCACGTAACGGCTCGGCATGACCGACCGACAGATGCCGCATCGAGTAGCTGCCGTCGGGCTGGAAGCCGAAGCATTCCGTCACCTGACGGGTGAGCAGATCGGCCTGCACATATTTGCCGCGCGTCGCGACGATGACGTTGCGCGCCTTGAACGGCGTCAGCCAGTTGGTGTTGATATGCGCGAGCACACCGGAGGCCGTACGGAATTGAAGTAGCGCGATATCCTCGCGCTCGGCGACCGCGCTAGAGACCTGCGGCTGCACATCGACGATATCGGAATCGGTGAACCAGCGGATCAGGTCGATGTCGTGCACGGCGAGATCGATGACGACGCCGACATTCGACATGCGCGGCGGAAACGGACCGACACGCGTGATCGCAATCGACAGGATATCTTCGCCGCGGATCGCTTCCTTGATCGCTTCGACCGCCGGATTGAAGCGCTCAACGTGCCCGACCATCAAGGTGACCTTGGCGCGGCGCGCTGCGGCGATGATTTCGTTGCCTTCTTCGACAGACGAAGCGATCGGCTTTTCCACCAGGACGTGGACGCCGCGCTCGATGCAGGCAAGCGCGATATCGCGATGCAGATGGGTGGGGCCGGCGATGGTGACGGCGTCGAGTTTCAGATCGAGCAACTCGTCGACGGTCGCGACAGCGGCGCAGCCCAGCGTCTTGGCGACGAAGTCAGCTTGCTTGCTATCCGGATCGGCGACGCCAACCAGTTCAACGCCGGGCAAACCGGCAAACACGCGGGCATGATTGCTGCCCATGACGCCGACGCCAACAACGCCGACGCGCAACGATCGATCCGAACTCGGTACTGCAGCCTGCGTCATCGTTTCCGATGTCCCCTGAATCCGTTAATTGAGCCCCGGCTTCACCTAGCATGGGCTTACGCGGCTGGCGACCCTGTGAAAATCGGTCACGAACACGTTTTGATTCAAAGCGTTACAGGCGGCCGATTAGGCTTAATAGCGCCGGCGCAGCGGTACCGGAGGACTTCTTACTCAGCCGCGCGCGAGCCCGGCACGTCCAGTCGCAGACCCGCGGCGATGGCGTCCTCACGGAACGACTTTACCGCGCCGAGCGAGAGCTCCGCTCCCGTCTTCGTCCCCAGCGACGGCAGCTTCTTGAGCACGTCGGCCGGCGCGGTGATGATCTGGCAGCCCATGGCGTCGGCCTCGATCACGTTGAACACTTCGCGCGTGGATGCCCAGATGATCTCGACGTTCTTGGTCTTGCGCGAGAGCGCGACCGCGTCCTGCATGATCGGACGGTAATCGTAACCGAAATCGGCCAGGCGGCCGGCAAACACCGACACCACTGACGACGCGCCGCCATCCAGCGCCTCGATGCCGCGAGCCGCCTGCTCCGCCGTAAAGATCGCGGTCAGGTTGATCTTGACGCCGTCGCGCGACAGCGCACGCACCGTATCGTACAGCGGCTCGGCACGCGTCGTCGTCACCGGCAGCTTGACGAAGACGTTCTTGCCCCACGTGGTGATGACGCGCGCCTGCGCGATCATCTCCGGAATATCGTCGGAAAATACTTCGAACGAAATGTGCCGGTCCGGCACCGCCGCCACCAGGTCGCGGCCGAACGCCTCGTAGTCGCTGACGCCGGCCTTCTTGAGCAGCGAAGGATTGGTGGTGAAGCCTGCAATCCACGACTGCTTGGCCATATCCACGATCTGCGCCTTGTCGGCGCCATCGGTGAACAGTTTGACTTTCAGGCTGTTGAGCGTGGGAGCGGTCATGATGGTCCTAACTTCATTCTGCGCGCTTCGTTCCGGCGCAATATAGGCCGTTGAGGCGCACCGTCCAAATCAACGCAGGGTAACGCCGGCTGCCTTTAGGTCGCTGGTCACCAATTCGACAACCAATTCGTCAAACTTGACCTTATGCTGCCACTTCAGCCTGGCACGTGCCTTCGACGCATCGCCGACCAGCGCATCCACTTCGGTCGGCCGGAAATAGCGCGGATCGATCTTGATCAATTCCTTGCCGCTAGCCTCGTCGATGCCGATTTCGTTCACGCCCTCACCGCGCCATGTGATGCGGCGGCCGACAACGGCAAAAGCGCGTTCGACGAATTCGCGCACCGAATGCGCCTCGCCGGTCGCCAGCACATAGTCGTCGGGCTGCGGCTGCTGCAACATCGCCCACATGCCCTCGACATAGTCGCGGGCATGGCCCCAGTCGCGGCGCGCATTCAGATTGCCGATAAAGAGCTGTTCCTGCTTGCCAGCCTCGATCGCGGCGACCGCGCGCGAAATCTTGCGCGTCACGAAGGTTTCGCCCCGCACCGGGCTCTCGTGATTGAACAGGATCCCGTTCGACGCATGGATGCCGTAGGCCTCGCGGTAGTTCACCGTGATCCAGTAGGCGTAGAGTTTGGCGGCGGCATAGGGACTGCGCGGCGCAAAAGACGTCTTCTCGTTCTGCGGAGGCGGCGAATTGCCGAACATCTCCGAGGTCGACGCCTGATAGAACCGCACGCTGCGTTCCATACGCAGGATTCGTAGCGCTTCCAGCAGCCGCAATGTGCCGAGGCCGTCGGCATTGGCGGTGTATTCCGGCGTTTCGAAACTTACTTGCACGTGGCTTTGCGCGGCGAGATTATAGATCTCGGTCGGCTGCGTTTCCTGAATCAGACGGATCAGGTTGGTCGCATCCGTCATGTCACCGTAGTGCAGAAAGAATTTGCCGTTCTCGACATGTGGGTCGAGATAGAGATGGTCGACGCGGTCGGTGTTGAGCGACGACGAGCGGCGCTTGACGCCATGGACGACATAGCCCTTACCCAGCAGAAGTTCTGCGAGATAGGCACCGTCCTGTCCCGTGACGCCGGTGATCAGCGCAATCTTGTCGGCCATCGGTCGTCCCCTATATCAGCCCGTGGTAGGAACGATACCAGTCGATGAACCGACCGATGCCGTCGGCAATCGGAGTCGCCGGCTTGAAGTCGACGTCGCGCATCAGGTCGTCGACATTGGCGAAGGTCGCCGGCACGTCGCCCGGCTGCATCGGCACCAGTTCACGAATGGCTTTCTTGCCGAGCTTTTCTTCCAGCAACCGCACGACCTCGAGCAACTCGACCGGATTGTTGTTCCCGATATTGTAGACCCGCCACGGCGCCGAACTGGAGCCGGGATCTGGTGCATCGCCCGAATAGTTCGGATTGCCCGACGGCGGACGGCCGACCAGCCGCTCGATCGACTCGACCACGTCGTCAACGTACGTGAAGTCGCGCTGCATGTTGCCGTGATTGAACAGCAGGATCGGCTCGCCGGCGGCAATCGCCTTGGCGAAAATCCACATCGCCATGTCGGGGCGACCCCACGGACCGTAGACGGTAAAGAACCGCAGGCCCGTCGTCGGCAGCTTGAACAGATGCGCGTAGGAATGCGCCATCAGCTCGTTGGCCTTCTTCGACGCGCCGTAGAGGCTCAGCGGATGATCGACGTTCTCGTGAATCGAGAACGGCATCTTGGTGTTCGAGCCGTAGACCGACGAAGACGACGCATACAGCAGATGCTGGCAGCCATGGTGGCGGCAGCCTTCGAGAATATTGGTGAAGCCGACAATGTTGGAATCGATATAGGCGTGCGGGTCGACCAGCGAATGCCGCACGCCGGCCTGCGCCGCAAGATGCACGACATAAGGAAATCGGCGCTTCGTAAACAGACGTGCTATTTCGGCGCGGTCAGCCAGATCGAGCCGGACGAACTCGAAGCCCTTGAGCTTGCCGAGTTCGGCGAGCCGCGCATCCTTGAGTTTTGGATCGTAGTAGGCGTTGAGGTTGTCGAGCCCGACCACCGCCTTGCCGCTTTGCAGCAGCCGGCGGGCGACGTGAAAGCCGATGAAGCCCGCGGCACCCGTCACCAGGATGGGAGCGTCAGTCATTGTGGCGATTCCGCAAAGTCATGACCCGCATTATAGCCGCCATAGCGCGACGCCGGCGGGTTTTTGCGTGCGATCGAGCTTAGATTTCACGTCGAGCACGACGCCCTGCCCGCCCTTGAGCAGCTTTGCCATCATCGGCCAGCCGCCTTTGACATAGTCCTGATGCGCCACCGCCAGGATCACGGCGTCGGCCGGCGCCAGTTTGTCGAACGGCGTCAGTATCAATCCGTATTCATGGACCGCCTCGTCCGCCAGCGCGAAAGGGTCGTTGATCTGCACCGCGACCCCGGCACGATCCAGCGCCCGCGCGATATCGACGACCTTGGAATTGCGGATGTCGGGGACGTTCTCCTTGAACGTCAGGCCGAGGATCGTCACCGTCGCCTTGGTCGCCCCCGCGCCCAGGGCCTTGATGCATTCCTGCGCGACATGCTCGCCCATACCATCGTTGATATGGCGGCCGGCCAGAATGATCTCGGGACGATAGCCGGCCTTTTCGGCGCGGTGCGTCAGATAATAGGGATCGACGCCGATGCAGTGGCCGCCAACCAGCCCCGGCTCGAACTTCATGAAATTCCATTTGGTCGCCGCCGCCGCCAATACGTCGCCGGTGTCGATGTCGAGTGTGCGGAAAATCGCCGACAGTTCGTTCATAAAGGCGATGTTGAGATCGCGTTGCGTGTTCTCGATCACCTTGGCGGCTTCCGCTACCTTGATGGACGGCGCGCGATGAATGCCCGCCGTCACCACCGAGCCGTACACCTCGGCGACAATGTCGAGTGTGCGCGCGTCGAGCGCGGAGACGACCTTGGTGATGGTCTCGAAGCGATGATTCTTGTCGCCGGGATTGATGCGCTCGGGAGAATAGCCGACGGAAAAATCCGGGCCCGCCGTGAGGCCCGAATATTTTTCCAGTATCGGAATGCATTCTTCCTCGACCGCGCCGGGATAGACCGTCGACTCGTAGACGACGATATCGCCGCGCTTGAGCACGGTGCCGACGGTTTTCGAGGCGCCGAGCATGGCGCCGAGATCCGGACGCCGTTGATCGTCAATCGGCGTCGGCACGGTGACGATGTAGAAGTCCGCATCGACCAGTTGCGCCGGATCGCTCTCGTAGCGCAGCGTGGCGAGTTTTAAATCGGCAGGCTCGACTTCGCGGGTGCGGTCGTGGCCGGCGCGCAATTCCTCGATCCGCTTCTCGTTGATATCGAAGCCGATCACAGCGCTTCCGGCGCGCGCAAACGCCACGGCCACCGGCAGGCCGACGTAGCCAAGCCCGATCACCGCGATTTTTCTGGTCTGCGCCACGCTTGCTCCCGGAATTTCAGGCTGTTTAGACGGGCTTGGCCGCCCGGTCCAGCAGCTTGGCGTACAGCGCCACGATGGCCTCGCCGATCCGTGTTTCCGAGAATTCCGCCTCGACCATCGCGCGCCCAGCCGCGCCGAAACGCAGCCGCATTTCGCGGTTCGCCGCGAGACGATCTATGACTTCCGCCAGCGCCGCGGCGTCATCGGCCGGCACCAGCAAGGCGTTGACATTGGCCCGCGCGATCTCGCGGCAGCCCGGTACATCGGTCGCGACAATCGGACGGCCACAAGCCGCGGCCTCAAGCAGACTTTTCGGCAGGCCTTCGCGCCGCGACGGCAGCACGGCGATATGCGAGATCGCCCAGACCTCGCGGATGTCGTCAATGTGGCCGCGCACGTCGAGACCTGCGATCTGTTTCCAGGAATCGATTTCGCTTTGCGGGATCGACGCCGGATTGGCGGGATCGGGTTCGCCCGCCAGAACGAAACGAATGTCGCGGCCGCGCGCGGCAAGAAGCGCATGCGCTTCGACCAGCGAGCGCACGCCCTTGTCCGCCAGCAGCCGCCCGACATAACCAACCGTCATGACACCGGCAGGCTCCGGCATCGGCACCAGAGCGTCGGTATCGACACCCGAACCCGGAATAAGAAATATCCGCACCGGCGAAATGCCAAGCGCCGCCACCGCGGCGCGGTCGTCCGGGTTCTGCACAAGCACCGCGTTGCGTGGCCGGTTGAGCAGCGCGCGCATCAATAGCCGCATGGCAAAGCCCGTCACCTTCGCCCGCAGCGTCTTCGACGTGAAGGCGAAGCCAAGCCCCGCCATCGCATGCAGCTTGACGACCGGCAGGCCGATGCCGGCGATGGCGCCGATGATCGCCGGCTGCACCCCGACGTGATGCACGAGGTCAGGCTTCAGCCGCTTATAGAGTGCGCGGATTTCGCCGATGATGCGGATGAGGTCCCGTGGATGCGCGCTGCCGCGCCGCCAGTTCAAAGGATGCAGCTTGAAGCCGTAGCCTTCGATGGCCGCGCCGCCGTCCACGACGTTTGTGGCAACGTGCACTTCATAGCCGGCGCGCAGAGCGGCGCAGGCCATCGGCAGGCGGTGCGACAGGAAGTACCAGTCCTCGGTCACCAGATAGACCAGCACTGGCCGAACGGACTCATTTGCACGCGGCATTACGGTCGAAGCCATTGATTTTTCCGAGCGAAACTGTCCTATGCCGGGTGTCGCATGCCTTCTAGCATGTTCGCCCGACAGTGCTAATTCGAAGTCCCCGGATTTGGATAATGTGCGGCATCGCAGGCGTTCTGAATTCGGCGGCCGGCTCGCGCGAGACGCTTGAGCGCGCAGCCAGCGCCATGGGCGATTGCCTCGCCCACCGCGGCCCCGACGATCACGGCGTCTGGAGCGACCCGGAGGCCGGCGTCGCCCTCACCCACCGCCGCCTGTCCATTGTCGATCTATCGCCGGCCGGCCACCAGCCGATGGCCTCGGCCGATGGCCGCTTCATCATCACCTACAACGGCGAGGTTTATAATTTTCAGGAGCTTCGCCTGGAGCTCGAAGCGCGCGGCGTCAAATTCCGCAGCACCTCCGACACCGAGGT
Source organism: uncultured Hyphomicrobiales bacterium (assembly GCA_903885555.1). Lineage (GTDB taxonomy): Bacteria > Pseudomonadota > Alphaproteobacteria > Rhizobiales > Xanthobacteraceae > Pseudolabrys. The sequence continues at coordinate 9,011 of CAISIV010000039.1, read as the reverse complement.
CATGCTCGAAGCATTCTCCGCTTACGGCGTCGTTCCGACCATCAAACGCCTAATCGGCATGTTCGCGCTCGGGATCTGGGATCGCAAGGAGCGCACGCTGATGCTGGTGCGCGACCGGCTCGGCATCAAACCGCTGTATTGGGGAAAGTTCGACGGCCTGTTCCTGTTCGGCTCCGAGCTCAAGGCGCTGCGCACCTATCCCGGCTGGCAGCCGCGCATCGACCGTTCCGCCGTCGCCGCCTTCATGCGCCTCAATTACGTGCCCGCCCCGCACACGATCTATCAGGGGGTACAGAAGCTGGAACCCGGCTCGATCCTGACTTTGCCGGTGAACGGCGAACCGCGCATCGAGAAATACTGGGACGCACGCGAGGTCGCGCGCGACGGACTCGCGAATCCGCTGCACGCGAGCGATACGGAGTTGACCGATCAACTCGAAACGCTGCTGCAGGATGCCGTGCGCCGCCGCATGGTCGCCGACGTGCCGGTCGGCGCGTTTCTGTCCGGCGGCGTCGACTCCTCAACGGTCGCAGCACTGATGCAGACGGCCAACGCTGGACCGGTCCGCACTTATTCAATCGGTTTCGATCTGCCCGGCTTCAACGAGGCCGGCTACGCCGCCGCGGTCGCCAGACATCTCGGCACCGAACACACCGAGATGATCGTCACGCCGCAACAGGCGCTCGACGTCATCCCCAAGCTCGCCGACTATTACGACGAGCCCTTCGCCGACTCCTCGCAGATCCCGACTTTCCTGGTGTCGCAGATGACGCGGCAGCATGTGACGGTCGCGCTGTCAGGCGACGGCGGCGATGAACTGTTTGCCGGCTATAACCGCTATCAATTCGCCGCGCGTTATTGGCCGCTGTTGCAAAAGCTGCCCGGACCGTTGCGGAAACTGCTATCGGGCGCGCTGACGAGCCTTTCGGCCGATCAATGGACATCGCTTCTGGCCTTTGGCGCCGGCCGCAACACGCCGACCCAGATCGGCGACAAGATCTACAAACTCGCTGCCGTACTCAGGCTTGGCGACGAAGCGGCGATGTATCGCCATCTCGTCAGTCATTGGGATACTGCCTGGTTGATGCCGGGCGTAGCCGAAGCGGCAGGCGCGCCGTGGCCCGGCGCGCTGAACGGCGGCTTCACCGAACGCATGCAGCTTGCCGACATTCAAACATACCTGCCCGACGACATCCTCACCAAGGTCGACCGCGCCAGCATGGCCGTCGCGCTCGAAGCGCGCGTGCCTTTGCTCGATCATCGCGTCGTTGAATTCTCCTGGCGCCTGCCGCGCAACATGAAACTGCGCGACGGCACGACCAAGTGGCTGCTGCGCGAGGTACTGTATCGCCGCATGCCGCGCGCACTGATCGAGCGGCCGAAGATGGGTTTCGGCATTCCGCTTGGCGAATGGCTGCGCGGGCCGCTGCGCGACTGGGCGGAAAGCCTGTTGTCGGAACAGCGCCTGCGCGAAGCCGGACTGCTCGACGTGCAACAGGTCCGCCAATGCTGGCAGGATCATCTCAGCGGCCGGCATAACCGGCAGTATCAGTTGTGGAACGTACTGATGCTGGAAGCCTGGCGCGAACGCTGGCCCGTCTAGGCCGCGACTACGGACTCTGCATCGAGATTGACGCGCACCTTGCGGCCGAGCAGATCCAGCAGGATTGTGATGCGCTCGTTGTCGCTCATGCCTTCGAACAGTCCGAGCGTGCCGGTGAAAGCGCCGTCCAGCACGCGGAGCTCCTCGCCCAACCGGAACGGCCGCCGCTCGAGCTTGATGAAACCATTTTCGTCTTCGCGCTGACGGAGCGCATCGAGAATGTTGCGCTGGACCACGGCCGGCGCATCGCCGTTGCAGATCAGCCGTGTGATGCCGACGGCCGACCGAATCGCAAGCCAGCGCTGCGTGGCGATGTCGACCGAGACGAACAGATAGCGGGGAAACAACGGTGCGTTCACGGTATCGACGCGGCGGGCGTGACGCCGTTTTTTGCAGAAATGCGGCAGGTAGACGCCGAAGCCCTGGCGCTTGAGATGCTCGGCGGCTTTGGCTTCGCAACGAGGATGGGTCTGGGCGACGTACCACTGCGACCCGCGATCGTCGATCATTCGGTGTTGCGTCGCATTCGGATCGCGATCAAAAGCGGAAACGTCGAGCATACCAGTATCCTGCTTGCGGTTGTATTTGATACCGGGTTCGCCTGCCCGTCAAGCGGACCGTCCGACCGCGTCAACGACTAAGTCTTTGGTATTTCTATTTAATATGACAAGATGGCGCCGATGATCGCACCCCTGACCGCCTGGCCCTTTGCCGAAAAATTCGTGAGTATCGCGGCCGCCTCCGCGGTGCTGTGTGCGTTGTTCATCGTCGTCTTGCGGCCGTTGCTGGTGCGTTACGCTTTGGCACGGCCGAACGCGCGATCATCGCACCGCGAACCGACCCCGCAAGGCGGCGGCATCGCTCTCGTTGCCGCGATGGTGCTGGTCCTCGCCGGCGTCGCGATCTTTTCGCCGTCGCTGTTCGGCGATCCGCTGCGCATCGCCGTTCTGTTCATTGCGGTGATCGCTCTCGCGGTGGTCGGCGCCACCGACGATGTGCGCCCGATGGAAGCGCTGCCGCGTCTGGCTTTGCAGGCTGTCGCCGTTCTCATCGTCATACTGGTCCTGCCCACAGACCTTCAGATCTTTCCGTTCCTGCCCTGGTGGTTCGAACGCGCGCTGCTGCTGATCGGCACGCTCTGGTTTGTGAACCTCGTCAACTTCATGGACGGGCTCGACTGGATCACGGTCGCCGAAGTGGTGCCGGTGACGGCGGCGCTGGTGGCGATCGGCGCCATGGGTGCGCTGCCATCCGACGGCATGATCGTCGCGCTCACGCTGCTCGGCGCGACCATCGGCTTTGCGCCGTTCAACCGGCCGGTCGCCAAACTGTTTCTCGGCGATGTCGGCAGCCTGCCGATCGGTCTGCTGATCGCCTGGCTGCTTATTCTGGTCGCGGGCAATGGCTACATCGTCGCGACACTACTGCTGCCGCTCTACTACATTGCCGACGCAACGATCACGCTATTCCGCCGGCTGTTCAACGGCGAGACCATCACGCAGGCGCACCGCTCGCATTTCTATCAGCGCGCGACCGATGGCGGCTATGGCGTCATCGAAATCGTCGCCCGGGTGTTCGCGGTCAATATCGTTCTGGCGCTGCTCGCCATCAGCACGATGATAACGCCGTCGCGCGAACTGCATCTCGCCGCCTTGGCGGCGGGCTGCCTGCTGGTCGGAGTCTTGCTGTGGCGCTTCGGGCGCGGCAAACGTTAGGCGAGCGCGAGACCTACCGCCGTCATCACGCGCGACACCGGCAACTCGTCAAGGCATACGCTGGTGCTATCGAGCCGCCGCTCGCAGCCTTCCAACTGGCACGGCATGCACGGCAGCGGGTTCTGCACCAGCCAGACATTGCCGCGGTGCTGGATCGAGCCTGCCGCCAGCCACGGTTTATCCAACCCCAGCGACGGCCACGGCGCCCACAGGCGCGGATCGGTGGGACCATAGATTGGCACGGTCGGGCGTCCTGTCGCTGCCGCGAGATGCGTCACCGAGGTATCGGGTCCGACATAAATACGCGCTTTCGACAGTAGCCCGGTGAGCTGCGGCCAATTCAGTTTACCGTCGAGGCGCGTGACGTTCACGCCCTGCCAGACGTCATCGAGATAGCGCCGCTCGTCCATCGCGGGCCCGCCGGTAGCAACGACGGTCAATCCGCGCGCTGATAAAGCGGCGGCAAGGTCGCGCCAGCCCTGCGCGGTCCATTGCTTGTAGCGAAAGAACGGCGCGGCATGGATCACCGCATAAGGTCCCGCCGGCGCACCCTCGAACGGCTGCGGCTTCGGCGCCACTGTTTCCGGCACACGCTCGATACCAATCGCATCGGCCAGCCGCAACATCTGCTCGACGCGATGAAGGGCGCGGACGTAATCGATGCTGCGATGAAGCAGCGCGCGCTTTATCTTGCCGCTGAAACGGGCCTCCACTGGCGCGACAGACAACCGCCCCGCCACGATCGCAAAGCCCGCCGGCCGGTCGCCCGATTGCGTCGAGATGGCGAGATCGTATTGCCGCCACAACCGCGCACCGAGCGCGAGACTTTGCATCGCCGTGGGTCGCGGCGGCATGGTGACAACGTCATCGAGGTCGGGATTGCCGGCCAGAATGCCCGCGGTGTCGGCAAACACCAGCGCCGCGATATGCGCCTCCGGCCAGGCGCGCCGCAGGCTGCGGATCAGCGGCGTCGTCAGCAACACGTCGCCAAGCCGGCGCAAGGCGACAACGAGGATACGCGGCCGTCCGGGAAGCTCGATCCGGTCCTCGATTGCGTTCATGGCGTGCGCGCGGCACGGTTTTTCAGCGCGACCCCGCCGGCGACGCCGACGCCGAGCATGTAAACCCAGCCCTGGCCGAAGTCGAACAGATGGGAATTAAACAGCGAGCCGATCATGTTCTGCACCACGACCACCAGACCGATCCATTCCGCCAGACCGCCGTCGCGGAACAGCAGCAGATGCGCGATCCACATGGCCCACAGCACAAAGGCGCCGACGAGGCCTATCTGAATGGCCACGGTGAAAGTCTGGTTATGCGGATTGCTGGTTTCGAACCCCATCATGTTCTTTTCGGCCGCGAGACTGCGAAACAGCGAGGGGATCGAACCGGTGCCATGCCCGAGCACCGGCGCCTGCGCGACGAAGGCGGCCGAGTTCTTCCAGAAGTCCAGCCGCTGTCCCGACGAATTGACCTCCTTGGTCTCCTGATATTTCTGCGCGTCGGTCCATATCTGGGTGACGCGCGTGCGCAAATACGGTGATGAAAACCAGCCGGCGCTGCCCAAGACGATCGCGGCGACGAACAACATCAGAATGCCTTTGGTGCTCAGCCGCTTGAAAGCAAGGATCGCCAGCAGCACCGGAATGATGACCAGCGCGGTGCGCCCGGTCGCCACGTACATGATATTGACGAGCATGCCGATCACAGCAAATGCCAGACCAAGCAGCCGGAGCCACCGTTTTGTGACGAAGGCATCCACCGCGACAAACAAAAATCCGAAGATGCAGGTCACGAACTCGCCGCTTTGCGTCGCGGCATTCTTCACCGGTACCGCCGGATCCTGGGTGAAAAGAAACGCCGTGCCGGGCCAGATGTAAAAGATCGACGACAGCAAAAACAGCAGCACGCAGGCGGCACCATATCCGCCGAACACCCACAGCGCTTTATCGGAACGGCGGAACTGCACAAAGAGCAGCGGGATCACCAGCAACTTGAAGAACGACTCGAGGCCCTTCCATCGCTCGACCAGCGATACATCGGCCCACAGCATTCCGAGCGCGCCGAGCACGACGAGAAGAACCGGCAGGCAGCCGGCCGGCGTCGCAAGGACGCTGCGGAGGCTCTCCCAGTTCAACGTCGGAATCAGCGCGAGCAGCCACAACGCCAGCAGAATGCTGGTCGCGGACGTCGACCACGGCAGCGATACCGCGACGGCAATCGCCAGTCCGTCGGCGGCCGGCGCAAGCCGCATACGGTCGAAACGATGTGTAATCGACGCCGTGTTCATGTCTTGCCCGCCGCCTTAGAGACCGCGCCGCCAAAGGTTAGTGCGGATAGTCCCTGTTGCGCGCGAATGCGGTCGCTATCGACCACTCCCGCGAGCTTAAGGTCGTTATCGGCCAAATGCGAACGGTCGGCCTCGGCGTGCCACAGATGGATGACGCCGGTGGCGAATACGCCGTCCTTGCGCCGTGCGCCGGCGTGCAACAACCGGATGATCAGATCGGAGTCTTCCCGGCCCCAGCCGACATAGCTGGCGTCAAATCCATCGATGGCATCCAGATCGCTGCGCCATACCGCGAGGTTGCACGAACGGGCGCCGCGCCAGGCGCGCTGCCGCAACTGTCGCAAAGGCCCCAACGGCAGCCGCAGCAATGCGGCGAGCCGGTTAACACCGCCCCGCATCCGTTCGACGATCCAATGCCCGAGATTCCAGTTCTCCGGAGTCAAACTGTCCTTCAGGACGGAGTTTGTCAGCACGGCCGACAACAGAACGCGATTGCCGGTCACGAACCAGCCTGGCTGCGCCAGGCGCCGTTGGGTGGCGATGAAGTCCGGCCGTACAATGCAATCGCCATCGAGGAAGATGCAGTAGCTGCCACGCGATGCCAGAATCGCGCGGTTGCGAATTTCAGAGAGACGAAAGCCGTTGTCTTCGTGCCAGACATGAAGCACACGGTGCCCGACCTTCGATACCCAGCGCTCGACCAGCGCCGCGGTGGCAGGTCCCGAACCGTCGTCGGCAACGACCAACTCGAAATCCTGGTCTGTCTGGATCGCCAAAGACCGCAGAACAGCCTCAAGCGCGTCGTCGCGATTATAGGTGCTAATGATGACGGAGATCAGGTCGGCCATGCGTCAACTTTTGAGATTACAGGTTTGCGGTACGAGAAAAAAGATTCCGGCACTGCGCCCAGCACGGCAATCGTGTAATCTTTAACGCAAGTCAACCGTTCGGGCTATATAATCATATTGCAGTCAGGCATGAATTCGCAGCCGCTTTGCTCTGTCGTCATCCCAACCTACAACCGCATGAACGTTCTGCCCCGGGCGGTCGCGAGCGTCATGGCGCAGGACGAGCCGGCGTTTGAACTCATTATCGTCGACGATGGCTCGACCGACGGCACGCGAGAGTGGCTCGCCACCTTGACCGACCCGCGCATCAGGGTCGTGTTGTCGACCCGCAATTCCGGGGTCAGCGCCGCCCGCAACAGCGGCCTCGCCGCCGCCCGCGCGCCGGTCGTTTCATTCCTTGATTCCGACGACGCCTACCGTCCACAGCGCCTGAGCCGAACCCTCGCCGTGATGACAAACGAGCCCGACGTCGTCTGCACGCTCTCGTCGTCAATCAAACAGGTGTGGGACGAAGTCCACGAAAGCATCATGCCCGACGTCAAACTGGGCCCTGCGGCTTTCGAGTGGGCGCTTTATTGCGACCTGATTGGCGTTGCCGGCAGCAGCATCACGTGCCGCACGGCGGCGGCACGCGCCATCGGCGGCTTTGCCGAAAACATGCGCACCACCGAAGACCGGGAATTTCTCATCCGGCTGGCGCCGCAGGGTGCAGTGCGTCTCTTGCCGGATTTGCTGTGGGAAAAGTTCTGGACGGTAAACAGCGAATCCAACGATTGGAAAAATGCCGGCGCCGAATTGCTGGCGTATTTCTCCCAACTGCCGGATTACACCACACGCTTCCGGAAGCTGGCGCGGTATATGGCGACGAAAATTCTTGTCGCCGATGTGCGGCGCCTTGATTTCATATCGCTCTTTAAGGACATAAAGCGCTTTCATCATAGCGGGCTGCTGAGTGGCGGCCCTATCCGCATGATTCGCGATCACCGCGAAGTGCGGCGCTACCGTCGCGCGATGTCGAACCGCGAAGCGCTTGCCACCCTTACCGGCGCGCCGGCCGCGTGGATGTAACGCTGCAAGGGCGTCCACAAAGCCCTAGGGATGGCTGTCGCGCGATGTTAGCTTAGAGTATCCCCTCGCCTTTCGTTTAAACCGGCAGCCGTTCGATCATGCAGAAGATTTCAGCCTATATCCTCAGTTACAACGAAGCCGAGAAGATCGAGGCTGCGGTATCCAGCGTCCTGTGGGCCGACGAGGTCGTGGTCGTCGATTCGTTCAGCGTCGACCGCACCGCGGAGATCGCGACGTCGCTGGGTGCGCGGGTGGTCGAGGTGCCGTTCAACGGCTTCGGCGATTTGCGCAACCGCGCGATCGAAGCCTGCAAATACGACTGGATCTTCAGCCTGGATTCGGACGAGCGCTGCACCGACGAGGTGCGCGACGAGATTCTCGGGCTCATGGCCGGCACGCCGCCACACGACGTCTATCTGGTGCCGCGCCGCAGTTTCATGATGGGCCGCTGGATTAAGGGCTCGGGCTGGTATCCGAACTTCCGCCAGCCGCAGCTCTTCCGCAAAGACGCGATGCGTTACACCCTCGAGCCGGTGCACGAAGGCTATGAGGTCCTGAACGGCACGCCGGTCGGCACGCTCACGAACGCGGTGTGGCAATTCCCGTTCCGCAATCTCGAGGAAGTCATCAAGAAGGTGAACCGCTACTCGACGCTCGGGGTGCCGAAGATCGCGCACAAGCGCGTATCGATGGCCAGCGCGCTCGGCCACGGGCTGTGGTCATTCATCAAGCATTATTTCCTGAAGCGAGGCTTCATCGACGGCTGGGCTGGCTTCGTCATCGCCTTCGGCAATTTCGAGGGCACGTTCTATCGCTACGCCAAATGCTACGAAGAACAGCAAGGCTGGCAGCCGCCGCCGAGCAAGCCGGTGAAGCGCGAGCCTACTTGAGGTTGCGCGAGCGCTCGACCATCGACGTGGTCGACTGGCCCGGCACCAGATCGATCAAAATGACTTCGCCGCCGAGCGCCTCGACAATCGCGTGGCCGACCACGTCCTCGCGCTTGTAGTCGCTGCCTTTGACCAGAATGGCCGGCTTGACGCGTGCGATCAGTTTCTCCGGCGTGTCCTCGTCGAACACCACGACGAGATCGACGGCTTCCAGCGCGGCCAGCACTTCGGCGCGCGCCTGCACCGGCTGCACCGGCCGGCCCTCGCCTTTCAGACGCGTCACCGAGCCGTCGCCGTTGAGGCCCAGCACCAGACGGTCGCAAGCCGCCCGCGCACCGGCCAGCAACTTGATGTGGCCGGGGTGCAGAAGATCGAAGCATCCGTTGGTAAAGCCAATCCGCAAGCCCGCCTTGCGCCATTGTGCGGTGTGCTCGTCGAGCAACGCCCAGTCGAAGACAATCTTTTCTTCGGCCGCCAGCGTCGCCGCCGGAAGAATGCGCGAGCGCAGTTCGGCCACCGACAGCGTCGCGGTGCCGCGCTTGCCAACGACGACAGCCGCCGCCGCGTTGGCCGCGCGCATGGCGGATTCGAAATCGG
>CAISIV010000038.1 GCA_903885555.1 uncultured Hyphomicrobiales bacterium | reverse complement strand
GCTACCTACGATCTCATCGTCATCGGCACCGGCCCCGGCGGCTATGTCTGCGCCATTCGTGCCGCGCAACTGGGTTTGAAGACCGCGGTGGTCGAAAAGAACGCGACCTACGGCGGCACCTGCCTCAACATCGGCTGCATTCCGTCGAAGGCGCTGCTGCACGCGTCCGAATTGTTCGAGGAAGCCGGGCACTCCTTCGCCAAGATGGGTATCGGCGTGCCCGCGCCGACGCTCGATCTCAAGACCATGCTGAATTTCAAGCAGGAAGCGATCGACGGCAACGTCAAGGGCGTCGACTTCCTGTTCAAGAAGAACAAGATCGACGGCTTCAAGGGCACCGGCAAAATTGCCGGACCCGGCAAGGTCGAGGTCACGGGTGCGGACGGCAAGACGCAGACGCTCGAGACCAAGGCCATCGTCATAGCCACCGGCTCCGACGTCGCCAGGCTCAAGGGCATCGAGATCGACGAAAAGCGCATCGTGTCGTCGACCGGCGCGCTGACGCTGCCGGAAGTACCGAAGCATCTCTTGGTGATCGGCGCCGGCGTCATCGGGCTGGAACTCGGCTCGGTGTGGCGGCGTATCGGCGCGAAAGTGACGGTGGTCGAATTCCTCGACGGCGTACTGCCCGGCATGGATGGCGAAGTGCGCAAGCAGGCGCAGCGCCTGTTCGAGAAGCAGGGCATGACCTTCAAGCTGTCGTCGAAAGTCACCGGCGTCGACACGTCCGGCAAAACGTTGAAGGCGACTGTCGAGCCGGCCAATGCTAAATCAGATTTGGGTGGCGCCGCGGAAACCATCGAAGCCGATGTCGTGCTCGTATCGACCGGCCGCGTACCTTACACCGAAGGCCTCGGGCTCAAGGAAGCGGGCGTGAAGATGGATGAGCGTAACCGCGTCGCGGTCGATCATCACTATGCGACCAACGTGCCGGGCATCTACGCCATCGGCGACGTGATTGTCGGCCCGATGCTGGCGCACAAGGCCGAAGACGAGGGCGTCGCTGTTGCCGAGATTCTCGCAGGCCAGGCTGGCCACGTGAATTACGATGTCATCCCGGCGGTGGTCTACACGATGCCGGAGATCGCCTCGGTCGGTAAATCGGAAGAGGAATTGAAGGCGGCCAACGTCGCCTACAACGTAGGCAAGTTTCCGTTCACCGCCAATGGCCGCGCCAAAGCCAATCAGCAGACCGACGGTTTCGTGAAAATTCTTGCCGATGCCAAGACCGACCGCGTGCTCGGCGTACATATCGTCGGTTCGGACGCCGGCAACATGATCGCGGAAGCCGCGGTGCTCATGGAATTCGGCGGCTCGGCCGAAGACCTCGCCCGCACCTGTCACGCGCATCCGACGCTGCCCGAAGCGGTCAAGGAAGCAGCGATGGCGGTCGCCAAACGCGCCATTCATATGTGATCCGCTTAATCCCTCCCCTGAAAGGGGAGGGTCGGCGAACGAAGTGAGCTGGGGTGGGGTATTCTTAGTTGCTTACACCCCACCCGTCCGCTCGCTATGCTCGCGGCCACCCTCCCCTTGCAGGGGAGGGATAAGAAAAGCCAACGCAATTCGGGGAGAGATTCATGGCCAGAGGTCACAAGGATAAAGTCGCCGTCATTACCGGCGCGGCCAGCGGGCTGGGGCAGGCTTTCGCAAAGCGGCTCGCCGAGGACGGCGTCCATGTTGCTTGCGTCGACATCAATGACACCGCGGCTACGGTGAAGATGGTCGAAGCCGCGGGCCGCAAGTCGGTCGCGATCAAATGCGACGTCTCGTCTGAAGATTCGGTCAAGGCGATGGCCGCCAAGGTGCACGACACGTTCGGTCGCGCCGACATCGTCATCAACTCGGCCGGCATCTTTCCGCAGACCGATCTCGACACGCTCACCTTTGCCGACTGGAAGCGCATTCTCGGCATCAATCTCGACGGCACGTTTCTCGTCAGCATGGCCTTCATTCCTGGCATGAAGCAGCGCGGCTGGGGCCGTATCGTCAGCATGTCGTCGTCGACCTTCGGCTCGGTGGTGACCGGCTTTGTGCCTTATGTGTCGAGCAAGGCCGGCATCGTCGGCTTCACGCGCGCGATGGCGAGCGAGCTCGGGCCTTTCGGCATCACGGTCAACGCCATTCAGCCGGGCCTGACGCGCACACCCGGCGCGACCGGGCGCCCGCCACGAGCCGGCTTTGCCACCATGGACGATGAGTTCAAGGCGGTGGCGCAGGTGCAGGCGATCAAGCGCATCGAGGAGCCCGACGATCTCATCGGCGCGGCCTCGTTCCTGACCAGCGACGATGCCGCTTTCATCACCGGCCAGACGCTCAACGTCGACGGCGGACGGGTGCGCAGCTAGGCCGCCTTAAACCGGCAACAATCATACCTATATTGGCGTGATGCGCCGCACCTGGCTTCGCCCCTTCTGGATCATTCTCGCGCTGATCTTCCTGGCGGAAGCTTGGCTATGGGATCATCTCGAGCCGCTGGTCGCGCGCGTCGTCAATTTGGTTCCGTGGGGCAAGCTCAAGGAAAAATTGGCGCGGCTGATCGAAGACCTGCCGCCCTGGGCGACGCTGATCGTCTTCATCATTCCCTTTATCCTGCTGCTGCCGCTGAAATTTCTTGAGGTCTATCTGCTCGCCACGCATCAATGGCTGGCGGCCGGTATTGTCTTGGTTGTCGCCAAACTGTTGGGGCTTGGCGTCACCGCATTTATTTTCGACGTGACGCGCGACAAGCTGCTGCAGATGGCCTGGTTCAGGCGCGTCTACGAATGGCTGTTGCGCGCGCGCGTCTGGGCCAACGGCATTACCGCGCCGGTGCGCGAACGCATACGTCAACTGGTGTGGCTGCTGAAGCCGCAGCGCGCCGGACGCTTCCTGCGCCGCTTCATGCGGCTGCGGCGCAACGCCTACCGTAACCGCGCGGCGTAACCGCCGATCAGTGCGCGGAGTGGGTCAGGAAATCCATGGCATGCGGCGCCCACAGGCCGAAGGCCATGAAGGCGAGCCCCGCGGCGCCGAGGCCGACCGAAAGCCAAGACAGCACCACCATGCCGGTGATGATAGTTGCCGAAGCGAGCACGATTCCGATCTGGAATACGGCCGAGGCGAATTCGTAATTGTGGTAGCGCGCCAAAGCCTCGTCGCGCTTGTGCTCGGCGTCCTTGGCGCGCGCGGCAAGCTGTTTGCGGCCTTCGTTGGTTTCCGGCTCATCGTTGTAGCGCGCGGCGTTCTTTTTCCAAGTCTCGATCGACTTCGCCATCGTCGCCTTTGCCGCCGGATTATCGGTGGTGTCGGAGACGACCTGAAGCTGTTCGGCGGCCGTGGTCACCACGGTCATGCGAATGGTCTTGGCCTGAAAAAATGCCCAAAGGTCGTTGGAGGTAACGTTCAGCGTGATCGCCGTGGTCTGCGCGCTTTTGCCCAGCGTTTCCGAGAAGGCGAGAAACAGCGCCAGAACCGAGATTAGCAGCGCGATCTTCTTGTTGCCGCCATGCGCCGCATGTTCGGCGTGCTCGGCATGCTCCATATTCTCGTGTGCGCTCATCGTCGCCTCCCCCAAAAGCCGTTGTGGACACGATGATAGCAAAGCCTGTCGCTGCGCAAGAGGTCCAAAAGACGCAATGCGACGGTTTTGTTACGCGCGCGGATGGGCGCTGGCGTAAACTTCCAATAAACGCTCGGAGTCGACGGCGGTATAAATCTGCGTGGTCGACAGCGAGGCGTGACCGAGCAATTCCTGGATGGCGCGCAAGTCGCCGCCGCGCGCCAGCAAATGCGTGGCGAAGGAATGCCGCAACGCGTGCGGCGTCGCGCTGTCCGGCAGGCCGAGCGCGCCGCGCAGCCGCGCCATTGCCAGTTGCACGACGCGCGGTGAGAGCACTCCGCCGCGTGCGCCGATGAACAGCGGTCCGTCGGGCGGCAGGTCGTGCGGGCAGAGCGCGATGTAGTCGGTAATTAGTTTGGCGACCTGCGGCAGCACCGGCACCATGCGGGTCTTGTTGCCTTTGCCAGTGACGGTCAGCGTATCGCCGGTGCCGGGCGCTTGCTTGCATTGGAGGCTCATCGCTTCGGCGATGCGCAGGCCGGAGCCGTAGAGCAATGACAGCACCGCGGCGTCGCGGGCAAGGATCCACGGTTCGCGCGTTTCGCCTTCGCGCGCTTCCGTGTCGGACATCCGCTTGGCATCCTTGATCGCCAATGGCTTCGGCAATGAGCGCGCCAGCTTGGGCGCGCGCACGGCGGCAAGCGCGCCGACCTTGCCTTTGCCGTTGCGCTCCAGAAAACGAGCGAAGGATCGCGCACCGGCCAGCCCCCGCATCAGCGTGCGGCTGCCGGCGCCGCCGCTGCGCCGCGACGCCATGAAGGCGCGGACATCGGCGGGGGCGAGTTTCGAGAGTTGGCGAAGCGAGGGCGGGCCACCCATATGTTCGGCGAGAAAGCCAAGGAATTGGCCGACGTCGCGGCCATAGGCTTCCAGGGTTTTTTCGGACATGCGCCGCTCGGCGCCGAGATAGCCCAGCCAGCGCATCATTATCGGCATGATGACAAAGGACACCGTCGCTTTGGGCAAACTCGATTCAGTTTCATACCGAAATTGCGTGCGAAGACCGCGAACGCAATGGCGGCGGCGCAGAGTGCCTTCATGGAATCCTCCCGTTGCCGGACTTGTGCCAGCTTCACTGATGCATTAGTTAAGGCTACTGATGCATCAGATGTCAACACGCCGACT
>CAISIV010000037.1 GCA_903885555.1 uncultured Hyphomicrobiales bacterium | reverse complement strand
GCCCGGCGGCAGGCTGCCGTCGCTATTAATGCGCTCGATGGCGGCACGCACGCGCGTCACCACGTCCATGGTGCGTTCGAGTTTTTGCATCAGAACGATGCCGAAAATGACGTCGTCCTGTTTGTCGCGTCCGGCGATGCCGAGCCGGGGTGTGAAGCCGACGCGGTCGCGGGCGATGTCCGACAGCAGCACCGGCAGGCCGCCTTGCTGCGAGATCACGATGTTGTCGATATCGCTGAGCGAACCGAGTGCGCCGACGCCGCGCACGTTCACCGATTGCTCGCCAACGGCGATGGTGCGGCCGCCGACATTGGCGTTGCTGGTCGAGATCGAATTGATGATCTGCGGCAGGGTCAGGCCGTAAGCGCGCAGGCGGTCGAGATCGATTTCCGCCTGGTATTCCTTGGTCTTGCCGCCCAGCACGGAAACGTCGGCGACGCCCGGCACGACGCGCAGTTTGCGCTCCACCACCCAGTCCTGGATGGTCTTGAGCTCGATCAGGTCCATGCCCGGCGGACCCTTCAGCTGATAGCGCAGGATTTCGCTGATGCCGCCGGCCGGCGAGATGACGGGCGTAACGGTCGCGGGCAACGACGCGTCCTTCAGCCGGTTGACGACCTGCTGGCGGACGAAGTGATAATCGCGGCCGTATTCGAACTGCAGGCGAATGAAGCCCAGTGCGAACACAGTGTTCGAACGGATGAAGGTGAGGCCCGGCGTGCTGGCGACCGCGATCTCGAGCGGGATCGTGACGTAGCGCTCGACTTCCTCGGGCGACTGCCCCGGAAATTGCGCGATGATCTCGACGATCGGCGGCGCCGGATCTGGGTAGGCCTCGACGTTAAGCGTCGTGAAGGCGGCGTAGCCGATGCCGAGGAAGGCCGCGAAGGCGACCAAAGCGAGGGGGCGGCGGGACAGACAAGCTGCGATCAGGCTGCGGATCATGACCGGTCAGCTACCGGCGGCTTCACGGTCGACAAACAGGCTGCCCCTGCTGATGACCTTTTCGCCGATGCTCAGGCCTTCGATGATCTGAACGGCCTGTCCATTGGAAAGGCCGGTCTTGATGGTGCGCGATTCAAGGGACTTGTCGTCGCGGACCACCCAAACCCGCGCGATGTTGCCATCGTAGATGATGGCTTCGCGCGGCACCGCCAGCGAGCTGTCGCCTTCGTCGGTGACGATGGTCACGCTGGCGAACATTTCAGGGCGCAGCACGCCTTCGGAATTGTTGAGCGTCGCGCGCACCAGCAGGCGCCGGGTTCCGGAGTCGAGCGAGGTCGCGACATAGGCGATATCCGCGCTGAAGACGCGATTCGGATAAGCGAGAACCGAGAAACGCAGCGACTGGCCGACTTTTACGTTCGGCGCGTCGATTTCGCGGATGTAAGCGATCAGCCAAACGGTCGACAGATCGCCGATCACGAACGTCGCATCGTTGGCCGCGGCGCTGTTCGATGTCGTGTTGACGTACTGGCCGGGGCCGACCTTGCGCTGCACGACGGTGCCGGCGATCGGCGAATGGATTGTGGTCTGCGGGCTGATCTCGCCGGTCTCGCCGAATTTGGTGATCTCTTCGTCGGTCTTGCCGAGGATGCGCAAGCGGTTGCGCACCGCTTCGAGCGAAATCTGCGCCGAACGCAAATCGTTCTGTGCGGCCAGCGACGACGCCTGCGATTGTTGCACGTCGCGCAGCGGCGCGGCGCGGGTCTCATAAAGCGACTTGTTTTGCTGCTCGACGATCTTTGCCAGGTCGAGGGCGGATTTAGCCTTGTTCATGGAGACGACGGCGCCGATGAAATCGTTTTGCGCCTGCACCATGTCCGGCGACTCAACAACGAAAAGGCCTTGGCCGGCTTTCACCATTTCGCCGGGCTTGGCGAGCAGTTTTACGACGCGTCCGGCATAGGGGGAGTAGACGAGCGTCGCGCGGTCTTCGTCGACGGAGATTTTGCCTTCGGTCAAACGTTCGGTGCGGAAGACCTGCTGCGTCACCGGCTCGATCGACAGCGAACCCCATTGCTTGGGGCCCGGATACAGACGATCGCCGACCCGGCGCGCCTGGTTGGGCCGGTCGACCTCGGCAACGACATCGTCCTTATGGTGCGCGAATGTACCCGCCACCACGCTCAACGATATTCCTGCGATCAATACGGCTGCGGCGATCGCGATATTTCGCGGTGTCGCCAGCGGCCGCAGTGTAAACGGCATCATTTTTTTTATGTCCCGATGAGCCGAACTGGGGCCCTATGAGCCCAGATCGTCCCCCCGAGCAGGCTTATAGGCTGAAGCTCGGATCAGGAACGTTACTGCGGCATAAATTTTTTGGTTGAAAGTTACCGGCGGGTGGCCCGTCAGTTCCATGTTGCAGTGCATTCCTTATTAAGAATAACTTGCAACTAGAACTTCGCCCGTTATGCTGTTCTTGGCCGATCGGGGCAGGTCTTTTTCGCACAGGTTTATGTCAGTGGTTTGCAGGCGAGTTCTTTATGCCCTGTGCGTGATTCTGGCCGGTTCTGTCGTCGTGGCGCCGGCCTTGGCGCAGACGCTGGGCACTTTGGACAGCCACGGCATCCCCGAGCCGTCGATTGCGACCAGCCTGCCGAACTACGGCGACCCTTCAGGTGTCCGTAAGCGCCTGAGTGTACTCGGCTTTACCTACTACCTGATCTACACCAACGACGTGCTGAGCAACCTGTCGGGCGGCAACCGGCGCGGCACCATCGACCAGGGCAAGCTCGAAGCGCAGTTCACCCTCGATCTGGAAAAGTTCGCCGGCTGGAAGGATCTGACGCTCTACGCCAACGTCTTCCAGACCACCAACACCGGGCGCATGCGCCGCGATTACATCGGCGGTCTGAACACCATCGCAGCGATCGAGGCCAACCCGTCCATCCGCCTGTCCGAATTGTGGGTGGAGAAAAAGTTTCTCGATGGCGCCGCCAGTTTCCGCATCGGCCAATTGGTCGCCGACAACGAGTTCTTCTTCAGCGATCTCAGCAACATGTTCCTGCAGACCGACTGGCCCACGATCACGGCGGTCAATCTGCCGGGTGGTGCACCGGCTTACCCGCTGTCGACGCCGGGCGCGCGGGTGAAGTTCGATGTCACGCCGAATGTGTCGCTGCTGGCCGCCGTCTTCAACGGCGATCCTGCCGGCCCGTGCGCCGGCGATCCCGACACCTGCAATCGCTACGGTCTGAATTTCAGGCTGCGCGATCCCGCCTTGGGTGTCTTCGAAGCGCAGTTCCGATCCAATCAGGGCAAGGATGACACCGGGCTGGCGCGCACGGTGAAGCTCGGCGGCTGGAGTCATATCGGTCAGTTCGCCGATCAGCGCATGGCCAATGACGGCTCCTTGCTGGCCAACCCGCTGGGCAGCGGCGTGCCGGCGCAGCACCGCGGCGACTACGGTTTCTATGGCATTATCGATCAGCAGATTTACCGGCCGCGCGGCGCCGCAGCCGATGGCGGCATATCGGTCTTCGGTCTCGCATCGATCACCCCGTCCGACCGCAATCTCATCAGCGCCCAGCTCAACGGCGGCATTATCTTCGCCGGCCTTATTCCGGGCAGGCCGGACGATCGCTTTGGCGTCAGCGTCCTCTATTCGCGCTTCTCCAGCGGTATCCGTGGCTTCGATCAGGACGTGATCAATATCACCGGCGTGCCCGGCACCGTGCGCGACTATGAAGCGAATATCGAGCTGTCCTATGTCGCGCAGATCGTGCCCGGCTGGACGGTGCAGCCGGACTTTCAATATATCCGGCATCCGAGCGGCGTCTCCGGCCGCGATGCGAAGATGCTGGGCGTCCGCACGATGCTGAAATTCTGAACGCAAAAAAGTTGACCCGCCCGGAGTGGGGACTCTCCGGGCGGGTCTCAAGGATCGGCGCTGGATGGACGGGGCTCGCGCGCCGATCGCAGCTGGAAATCAGTACGGGGCGACGTCGCAAACCCGGATTGTGCGCAGGTTGCCCCAGCGATCCATCCGTTCGACGTAGCGGCATTCGCGATAGCCGGGCGAGTAATAGTAGGAGTTCGAGGCGACCGCGGCGCCGACCAGCAGGCCGCCCGCAATGCCGAGGCCGATGCCGCCGAAGCGGGGGCGGGCCTGGGCTTCGCCGCCAACGGCGGTGAACGTGGTGGCAAGGGTCAGGGCGGCAAGCGCGGCGGCGGCGGTCTTGATCGAGAACGAGGTCATGTGAGGCTCCATCCGGTTTGAACTGGGGCGGCCTTCATGGCCGCATACCCATCAGTCGCGGGGAGCCGGGAACAGGTTCAAAAGTTATTTGGCAAAATCATTTGGCTTGGAAGCTGAACGTCGTTCCGAGGGTCACCCAGTTGGCGTTTTCGCCATTGAGGTTGCGGCCATAAATCAGCGTCAGATCGAGATTATCGCGCGGCGAATAGCGCACGCCGGTCTGGAAACGGGGCTGCTGGGTTGTCGTGGTTTCGCCGTGCGCGCCGAGCTGGCCGAAGACTTCACCAATTAGCGCCAGATTGGGCCTGAAGCCCCATTCCAGACCTACACCCCAAGTCCCGTAGTGCCCCAAAGTCTGCCGGTCGTAGAGGTAGCCGCCGTTCAGGTTCAGCTGAGCTGGTCCCGGTTGTCTGAACAGATTCTCCGCGTCGATAAGTGGAGCCTCTGCCGGGGTTAGGCTGCCATGCGGATTGGCAGCAGGTTGAAGTAGGCTTGATCTGGTGTCTTGT
>CAISIV010000036.1 GCA_903885555.1 uncultured Hyphomicrobiales bacterium | reverse complement strand
TCCAGTTCGTGCTGTGGCTGTGGTTCAGGGTGCTGTTTGCCAACTTCGCCGAAGCCGTGGCGGAAGGCCGCGGCAAGGCGCAGGCCGACACGTTGCGCGCGACGCGCACGCAAACCCGCGCCAAGCGCATCCTCAACGCCAGCAACACTGCGCTCTATGAAGGTGTTGCCGCCGAGGATCTGGAAGCCGGCGACCTGGTGCTGTGCGAGCCCAATGACATCATTCCCGGCGACGGCGACGTCATCGAGGGCATCGCCTCGGTCAACGAGGCCGCCATCACCGGCGAATCAGCCCCCGTGATCCGCGAATCCGGCGGCGACCGCTCGGCCGTGACCGGCGGCACGACCGTGTTGTCCGACCGCATCGTCGTGCGCATCACGTCCTCGCCCGGCACCTCGTTTCTCGACCGCATGATCAAGCTGGTCGAAGGCGCCGAGCGCCAGAAGACGCCGAACGAAATAGCGCTCAACATCCTGCTGGTCGGGCTCACCATCATCTTCGTATTCGCGACCGCGACCATTCCGAGCTACGCGGCCTATGCCGGTGGCGCGGTGTCGGTCGTCATCCTCGTGGCGCTGTTCGTGACGCTGATCCCGACCACGATCGGCGCGCTGCTGTCGGCCATCGGCATTGCCGGCATGGACCGGCTGGTGCGCTTCAACGTGTTGTCGATGTCCGGCCGCGCCGTCGAGGCCGCCGGCGACGTCGATACGCTGCTGCTGGACAAGACCGGCACCATCACCTTCGGCAATCGTCTGGCCACCGAAATCATCGTGGTTCCCGGCGTGACCGAGCGCGAGGCGGCGGAAGCGGCATTGCTGGCGAGCGACGCCGACGAGACCGCCGAGGGCCGTTCCATCGTGATGCTGATGCAAGAAAAATATAACGTGCATCGCGAAGTGGCTCCGGCCGGCGCCAAGTTCATTGAATTCTCGGCGATGACGCGCCTGTCCGGCGTCGATACCGGCACGCGCAAGCTGCGCAAGGGCGCTATTGATTCGGTGTTGAAATTCGCGCGCGATCAGGCCGGCCGCGATGTGCCCGAGCCTGCGGCGTTCCGCGCCGCGGTCGACCGCATCGCGCGGTCCGGCGGCACGCCGCTCGGCCTCGTCGATGGCAGCCGTATCCTGGGCGTCATCCATCTCAAGGACGTGGTGAAGCCCGATGTGAAGGAGCGCTTTGCCGCGCTGCGCCGCATGGGCATCAAGACCGTGATGATCACGGGCGACAATCCGGTGACGGCGGCCTCGATCGCGTCGGAAGCCGGTGTCGACGATTTCATCGCGGAAGCCACGCCCGAGGATAAGCTACGCTACATCCGCAACGAGCAGGCGCAAGGCCGGCTGATCGCTATGTGCGGCGACGGTACCAACGATGCGCCGGCGCTGGCGCAAGCCGACGTCGGAGTCGCGATGCAGAGTGGCACGCAGGCGGCGCGCGAAGCCGGCAACATGGTCGATCTCGATTCCAACCCGACCAAGCTGATCGAGGTGGTGGAGATCGGCAAGCAATTGCTGATGACGCGCGGCGCGTTGACGACGTTCTCGATCGCCAACGACGTGGCGAAGTATTTCGCTATCATTCCGGCGATCTTCCTCGCCTTCTATCCGCAGCTCGGCGTGCTCAACATCATGCAGCTTGCTACGCCGCAGAGCGCCATCCTGTCGGCGATCATCTTCAACGCGCTGATCATCGTCGCGCTGATCCCGCTGGCGCTCAAAGGCGTCGCCTATCGCCCGATCGGCGCCGGCGCGCTGCTGCAGCGCAACCTGTTGATCTACGGCCTCGGCGGCATCATCCTGCCCTTCATCGGAATCAAGGCCATCGACCTCGCGGTCAATGCCTTGCACTTGGTTTAAGGAGAAAGAGCCATGCTCAAAGAAATTCGCCCGGCCATCATTCTTCTGATCCTGCTGACGGTCATTACAGGTCTGGCCTATCCGCTCGCTATGACGGGCATCGCCGGCGTCATCTTCCCGCGTCAGGCGCAAGGCAGCCTGATCGAGAAGGACGGCAAGGTGATCGGCTCGGCGCTGATCGGCCAGGTCTTCGCCGACGACAAATATTTCCATGGCCGCCCGTCGGCGACCAATGCGCCGGACCCCAAGGATTCCACCAAGACCGTTGACGCGCCCTATAACGCCGCCAATTCGATGGGCTCCAACCTCGGGCCCACGAGCAAGGCGCTGGCCGATCGCGTTAAAGGTGATGTCGAGGCCCTTCAGAAGGAAAACCCGGCCGCCCCGGTGCCGGTCGATATGGTCACGACCTCCGGCAGCGGCCTCGACCCCGATATTTCGCCGGATGCCGCCCGTTTCCAGGTGCCGCGCGTCGCCAAAGCCCGCGGCCTGCCAGTGGAGCGCGTCCGCGCTGTGGTCGATGGCCAGGTTGAGGGCCGCACTTTGGGCCTGCTCGGCGAACCGCGGGTCAATGTGCTCAAGCTTAACCTCGCACTGGACGGCCTGAAGTCGTAAAACGGCACCTGAATGGCCGGTGACCAAGCCCAACGCGCTTCCCCTGATGCACTGCTCGCTCTCGCCAAGAAAGAGGGCCGGGGTCGGCTGAAGATTTTTCTCGGCGCCGCGCCCGGTGTCGGCAAGACCTTCGCCATGCTGACCGCCGCCCGCACGGAGAAGACCGGCGGCACAGACGTTGTTGCCGGCCTGATCGAGACGCACGGCCGCCGCGAGACCGAGGCGCTGGTCGAGGGCTTCGAATTCCTGCCGCGCCAATCGATCGTCTACCGCAATCAGATCATGAAGGAGTTCGATCTCGATGCCGCGCTGGCGCGAAGGCCGAAGCTGCTGCTGGTCGACGAATATGCCCACACCAACGTGCCGGGCAGTCGCCACCCCAAGCGCTGGCAGGACATCGATGAATTGCTCGTCGCCGGCATCGATGTATGGACCACGCTCAATATCCAGCATCTCGAAAGTCTCAACGACGTCGTCTTGAAGATCACCAAGGTGCGGGTACGGGAAACCGTGCCCGATACGGTGTTCGACAAGGCCGACGAAATCATCCTGGTCGATTTTCCGCCGGACGAATTGCTCAAGCGTCTCGCCGAAGGCAAAGTCTATGTGCAGGATACCGCCGCGCGCGCGGTTGAAAGCTTCTTCAAGCCGCAGAACCTGACGGCCTTGCGCGAACTGGCGCTGCGGCGCGCCGCCGAGCGCATCGACGTCGATCTGGTCTCGCGCATGCAGGCCCACGCGATCG
>CAISIV010000035.1 GCA_903885555.1 uncultured Hyphomicrobiales bacterium | reverse complement strand
GTGCCGGCATTGGCGGACTCGAAATCGTCGGTCAAAGCCGCATGATGCCGCGCGGCCGAGACCGCAAACGCCGACAGCCCAAGCGTGGTGATGGCCATTAATGCGAAGATCGCATAGAGCTTGGCGGCGACAGAAAGTCTTGGAAATTTCACAAGCGGCCCCTACCCGTGCCAGACAGGTCCCAGAGCGGGTATAGTGGCGGCAAATTGTTAACGGCTTGTTTGCCTTAATCCTTCGCTACCGTAAAAGAGCGCAAAAAAGGGTCGTCATGAGCCTCAAAGTCGCCGTCCAGATGGACCCGATCCAGAAGATCAACATCAAGGGTGATTCCACCTTTGCCCTGCTTCTGGAGGCGCAAAAACGCGACCATTCGCTGAGTTATTACACCACCGACCGGCTGGCCATGCGCGACGGGCGGGTCTTTACCACCGCCGAAAGTCTTAACGTCCGCGACCAGGCCGGCGACCATTTCACGCTCGGCGAGTCCCGCCGCGTCGAAATGTCCGAGTTCGACGTCGTGCTGCTGCGCCAGGACCCGCCCTTCGACCTCAACTACATCACCAGCACCCACTTGCTGGAGCGCGTTCATCCCAAGACTCTGGTGGTCAACGACCCCGGCCATGTGCGCAACGCACCAGAGAAGATTTTCGTCACCGAATTCTCCGACCTGATGCCGCCGACGCTGATCACGCGCGACCTCGCCGAAATCAAGGCGTTCCGCGCCGAGCACAACGACATCGTCATGAAGCCGCTGTACGGCCACGGCGGCGGCGCGGTGTTCCGCATTACCCGCGACGACCTCAATTTCGGTTCGCTTTACGACATGTTCGCGGTGACGTTCCGCGAACAATGGGTGGTGCAGAAATTCCTGCCCGCGGTGAAACAGGGCGACAAACGCATTCTGCTGGTGGATGGCGAATTCGCCGGCGCGGTCAATCGCGTACCGGCCGAGGACGACCTGCGCTCCAACATGGTGCGCGGCGGCTCGCCGAAGGCGACCGATCTGACGCCGCGCGAACGCGAGATCATTGCGCGACTCGGACCGCCTCTGCGCGAACGCGGCATGATCTTTGTCGGCATCGATGTGATCGGCGACTGGATCACCGAGATCAACGTCACCTCGCCGACCGGCATCCGCGCCGTCAAGAACCTCGGCGGCCCCGACGCCGCGGCGATGGTGTGGGACGTGATCGAGAAGAAGCGGAAAAGCTGACGACGCCCACTAGGCGGTGCGTTTCAGCGTCCGTTGCTCGGGCGTTTCCTTCACGCCGTGCGCGCTCTGCAGCAACGCGGCGGTCGTGGCGACATCGGACGGGCGGCCGAAGTAATAGCCTTGGCCGTACGCACAGCCGAGTTCGCGCAGCCGATCGGCCTGATCTTGCAACTCGATGCCCTCGGCGACGATTTTGGCGCCGAGCTTGCGCGACAGATCAACCAGCAGTTCCACGACGAGCTGGCTCGGCCGGTCCGTGAGCATATTGTCGACAAACGACTTGTCTATCTTGATGACGTCGACGGGGAAACGAATGAGGTGCGTCAGCGACGCAAAGCCCGTTCCGAAATCGTCGAGGGCAATCAGCATACCCTTCTTGCGCAACTGTTCGGTGAGCTTGGCGACCTTGTCTTCCTTGCCGCCCATGAGGACGTTTTCGGTTACTTCAAGAACCAGGTTGCTGAGCGGCACGCCGACAGATTCGAACGCGTCCGAAATGCGCTGGTCGAGATCGCTGCGGTAGAAATCGGCGGACGACAGATTGATGGCGACGTGCGATATTGTCTTGCCCGCATCGATCCACCCTCGCATATCGCTGGCAACACACTTGAGCATTTGATCCGTGAGCCGGAAGGCGACATTGGGGTCCGACAGCGCGCTCTGGAACTGTCCAGCGGAAACGATCTTGCCGTTATCCAGCTTGATGCGCGCCAATGCCTCAAGGCCGTGGATGGAGCCATCGGCCATCGTCACGATCGGCTGATAGAACGGCATGACGCGCTTTTCATTGAGCGCCTGATCGACCGCGCGGATCATCGACATCCGCCGCGCGATCGACGTGCGCAAGCCGCCCTCGAATGGCACGTAGCCACCGCGCTTGATTTCCTTGGCGTGATACAGCGCAAAGTCGGCATTCTGGCGCAGCAGATCGGTATCGATGCCGTCGACGCCGTAGACGACGCCGCCCATGGTGATCTGCGGAATGATCGTATAGCCGCCGCATTCAAGGGGCTGCTTCATGGCATGCGCGATCTTTTCGACCACGGCTTTGAGATCGTCATGGTTGGAGCAGCCGTCGATGATGATCGAAAATTCATCACCGCCGACACGGCACGCTCCGTTCGGCGCGATATGTCTGAGCCGGTTTGCGACTTCCTGGATCAGGGCATCGCCGACAACATGGCCCATCGTATCGTTGGCAATCTTGAGGTTGTCGATGTCTACGACAAGCATGCCGAAGGCCGGCTCATCGGCTAAAAGCCGATCGAACACCATGTCGTCGAAGCTGCGGCGGTTCGGCATGCCGGTGAGTTGATCGAAATAGACAAGGGCATGATTGCGTTTCGTCGCCTCCTCATGCTCGATCGCGATCGCGCACAGATGCACACAGGTATTGACGATCGCCTTTTCGAACGGTGTCGGCCCGCGCTTGGTTTTAAAATAGAAAGCAAAGGCGGCGGCGACGCGGCCGTTGCGCGTTTTGATCGGGCTCGACCAACAGGCCTTCAATCCGAGCGACAGCGCCAGATCCTTGTAGTCCGCCCACAGCAGGCTTGTGGAGATGTCATCGACTTCGACCGGTTCACCGAGATAGGCGGCGGTACCGCATGATCCCGCGTTCGGACCGATGGCGACGCCGTCGATCGCTTCGGAGAAATCCGGCGGCAAACTTGGCGCCGCGATGGGCCGGATGACACCGTTCGCTATTTCCAGGATCGAGCAAATGGCATCAGGGGCGAGTTCTTCCGCGCGCTGGCAAAGACTCCGAGCGATCGTCTCGAAGCGCTCGCCCAGGACCAACGCTTCCAAAATTTCGGTCTGGAGAAGATGCAGCGGCAGGCTTGGTGTAGGAGGCATTGGCGCACTCGCACGGACTATTGCGCGTAACTAGACACCGCCGACCTTAATTTGCCGAAAATTTCCGCGATCACCTAAATTAACAATCAACAGCTAATGGCGGTTAATTGGACCAGTTGGCGAACTGGCGCCCAAAACCGTCAAAGGTGTAGGCCACGCGCTGGGCTGCCGGGTGCGGATGGTGCATGTGCCACAGCATTTCCTCGATGTCGCAGTACTCAGCCTCGGCCTCGATCCGGGCTTGCCGGGCGTGCTGAAGTTCCTGGGCGATGGTCTTGCTGTCGATCATGGCGGCGGTCCTGTGGTTCGTTGGCTGACAATAACTGAGTCGTTTTGTTCTGCAAATGTTCTTGTTCAACCAAGCGCCTTTTGATACACTCCCAGGTAGCAAACGGGAGCAGACTCATGGTCCAGCGCGTGGCGACGGTGGCATTCGAGGGCATCGAAGCCCGCGCCGTCGACGTTCAAGTCCAGGTCGCGCCGGGCCTGCCCGCCTTCAACATTGTCGGCCTGCCCGACAAAGCCGTGTCCGAAGCTAAAGAACGCGTCCGTGCCGCATTGGTTGCGTCAGGGCTGGCATTACCGGCGCGCCGTATCACCATCAATCTCGCGCCGGCCGATCTGCCGAAGGAAGGCAGCCATTACGATCTGCCGATCGCGCTCGGTCTGATGACGGCGATCGGCGCGATTCCGCAGGACGCGATTTCCGGCTTCACGGTTTTGGGCGAACTCGGTCTCGACGGCTCCATCGCGCCGGTGGCCGGTGTGCTGCCGGCGGCGATCGGCGCCAATGCCCGCGGGCAAGGTTTGATCTGTCCGCAGCTTTGCGGGCCGGAGGCGGCCTGGGCGTCGCCTGAGATCGAGATCGTCGCGGCGCAATCGCTGATCCAGCTCGCCAATCATTTCAAAGGCACGCAGGTGCTGTCGCGGCCGGTGCCGAAAATCCGCGAGCTCGAAGGCTCTTCGCTCGACCTTGCCGACATCAAAGGCCAGGAGAGCGCCAAACGCGCGCTCGAAGTCGCCGCCGCCGGAGGCCACAATCTGGTGATGGTCGGCCCGCCCGGCGCCGGCAAATCGATGCTCGCCGCGCGTCTGCCGTCGATTTTGCCGCCATTGTCGCCGACCGAGTTGCTCGAAGTGTCGATGATCGCTTCGGTCGCCGGTGTGATTGAAGGCGGCGCGCTGACCAACAAGCGGCCGTTCCGCTCGCCGCATCATTCGGCCTCGATGCCGGCTTTGGTCGG
>CAISIV010000034.1 GCA_903885555.1 uncultured Hyphomicrobiales bacterium | reverse complement strand
CCTTACCCTTCGCCCGATGTAGATTGCGTAAGTCATCCATTGAAGGCTTTGCGGATGAAACGATATTTGAGCAGGACTGCTCAGCCAGCTCAAAAGTTTGCACGCGTCTGTCGAATAGGTCCAACACCACGCGCTGGTGCGCCGTGCGCCATTGGAAATAGGCGATTAGCGCTGCGAACGCAGCTATCGCAGCGATAATCCATGGCTGCAATTCAGTCATTGTTGCGTGTCCCACGAAGCGCCTATTTTGTTGCAATCATTGGCGCGACGAAGTTCGTCGGCGTTATGGCGGACGTTGAAGTTGCGATTGTTACGGCACGCAGGTTGCCGAGGGGGCTTGACGGGTCCTTCTCCGAACCATCGGGGAGCCACAACTTGTCCGTCGGGGCGCATAGTTCGACGCGCGGCTGGCAGTCTCGCTCGCCGACGTAGTGCCCGCCCTCTACGAGGACTCCGCCGATGGCCATGCCGCCGGCGATCACGCCAGCACCAATAAAAATCCGCGACGTGAGATAGTTGTCGCTGCTTTGCAGCGTCGACTGGGGCAATGTAGTTTGCATGTGGAAAAATCCTCTCTTGGCAATAACGCTCACGTGCTGAAATACGCGCACGTCGACTAGAAGTAGGATTGGCTTGGGCGGGTCGCAAGAGGGGGCGCTAACACGCTCGATAGCCTACGGACGGTGTACCTCCAAAAGCTATGCCGGGTGTTAAACCGGGGGGCAATTTAGAAATTTTGGTAATTCACCAGTGATTTCAGAATCGTTTGGCGGAGAGGGAGGGATTCGAACCCCCGATAGGCTTGCACCTATGCCGCATTTCGAGTGCGGTGCATTCAACCGCTCTGCCACCTCTCCGGAGCCCAAAACGGGCCGAAAACGGCCCGATTGGACGGCGCTATGTAACCAAGAGGGCCAAGACAGACAAGGCTTGAGCGCGTTATATTGCGCCAATTCGTAAAACGGCCGGAAACCTGACCCTCCGACATGCCCGCGACCCTGATATTCGACCGCATCCGCAAGGAATTGCCCGGAATCGGCATGACGCTGGCCCTGGTCGGCGGCCTGACGTTGCTGATTTACGGCATCATCCGCGAAACCGGGCTCGAACACGGTTCGGTGGTCTATCTGATCCCGGTGGTCATCGCCGCAACGCGCTGGGGCATCGTTTCATCCGTCGTCGCCGCCATATGCGGCGTGCTCGCGTCGGCCTTCTTTTTCTATGAACCGCTCTACAGCTTCCGCATCACGGACCCGCTCGAGGTCCTCAATCTCCTGCTGTTCATCTTCGTGGCGGTGGTCGTCAGCCAGCTCGCAACACGCCTGAAGCGGCAACTGGAAATGGCGCGCCAGCGCGAAATCGGCCTGCGTGACCTTTATGCCTTCTCGCGCCGGCTGGCGATGTCGTTCGACGTCTCGGATATTCATGCGGCGATCGAGGACCACCTCACCACGATCATGCAGCGCAAGGTCGTCTTGTTTGCCGGCATGCGCGAGGCTGCGATCAGCAACGGCCGGCGCAACACCGTCGCGGTGCCGGGCGAAGTGCTCACCGAAGTCAGCGAAGTGGCCGGCGGACGGCACGATGCCGGTGGCACAATCCTCACGGCGGCAAGCGGCGAGGTCTGGCTGGTGCGCGCTGTGTCGTCGAAGAGCCCGGAATTCGGCGTCATTGCCATCCATCTCGGGCTCGAAACGCAGGAAGCGCTGGACGAGTTGCGCGTGCGCGTCGACGAAGTGCTGGCGGACGCGACCGCCACGCTGGAACGGCTCGGCGTCGCACATGCCATCAGCGAAGCGCGCATGCGCTCGCAGACCGACCAGTTGCGCGAAGCCCTGATCGGTTCGGTGTCGCACGAATTGCGGACGCCGCTGGCGTCAATCCTCGGCGCCGCCACCGTGCTGATGGAGGCGCCGGCGCTGGCGAAAGAAAAGAAACTTCAAGCGCTGGTGCTCGACGTGCGCAACGAGGCCGAGCGCCTCAACAACGACATCCAGAATCTGCTCGACGCCACCCGTATCAGCAGCGACGGCATCAAGCCGCATGTCGAGTGGGCCGATCCGGAAGACATTATCAATTCGGCGATCGAGCGCTGCCGCCAGCGCCTAATCGACCGCCACGTCACGCTTAATCTGCCGCCTGATCTGCCGCTGATCCACGTCGATCCGGTGCTGGTGCAGCAGGCTTTGGTGCAGATCTTCGATAACGCCGCCAAATACTCGCCTTCCGGTTCGGAAATCGCCGTGGCCGCGCGCGCCCGCGATGGCCGAATGGTCCTGAGCGTCAGCGACCAGGGCAGCGGCCTGACGGAAGCGGAATCGGCTCATATCTGGGACCGTTTTGTGCGCGGCCCCCGCCATGCCACCACCACCAGCGGCTCGGGCCTCGGGCTCTGGATTGCAAATGCCTTTATTGCCGCTAATGGTGGTAAGATGAATGCCGTCAGCGAGGGGGCCGGTCTCGGCACCACCGTTGCGATCGAGCTTCCCGTGACGCAAGCCGCCGTCCCGCAAATGGAAAGCGATGCAGATGAGTGAACCTTCTCCGATCGTCCTCGTCGTCGACGACGAGATTCAAATTCGCCGATTCCTGCGTACCGGTTTCGAGCTCAACGGTTTCGTCGTCCACGAAGCCGGCACCGGCGCCGAAGCGATCCGCTCGGCGACGCTGCGGCCGATCGATCTGCTCATCGCCGATCTCGGCCTGCCTGACATGGACGGCGCCGACGTGGTCGAGCGCATCCGTTCGTGGTCGACCGTGCCGATCATCGTGCTGTCGGTGCGCTCCAGCGAGGCGGAAAAGGTGCGCCTGCTCGAACTCGGCGCCGACGACTATGTGGTCAAGCCCTTCGGCATGGCCGAACTTCTTGCGCGCGTGCGCGTGGCGCTGCGCCGCCAGATGCGCGCGGCCAGCGGTGAGCCGACCGTCACCGTGGGCCCACTCACCATCGATCTCGCGGTGCGCGCCGTCACGCTCAACGACAAGCGCCTGACGCTGACGCCAAAGGAGTACCGGCTGCTGCAGGTACTGGCGCAACACGCCGGCAACGTGGTCACGCACCAGCATCTCCTGAAAGAGGTTTGGGGCTCGATCCACGTCCACGACACGCATTATCTGCGCATCTTCGTGCGCAAGCTGCGCCAGAAGATCGAGCCGAATGCGGACTCGCCGAAGATCCTGGTGACCGAGCTCGGCGTCGGCTACCGCCTCGCGCATTCCGCCGGCGACAGCGAAGCCGCCACCTCCCCGGTCGCGGCCAAAACGGCCTCCTGACCGGGTTCCAGCCGCCCCTGGCTCGCCTTCTGCCGGGTTAACCGCGCCCCTGCCCGGCGCCCGGATTTCTTGACATTCCGGGCGTTTGCCCCCCATAACCCTGCCATTGCGGGCCTTAGGGTCCGCATGCTTTTTTGAGGACTGTTAAGTCCTTCAAAACACAAGCGAAAACCCGACTGAAAGAAGCCGGCCCGGAATAGTCCGAGGCTGGAAACGAACACTGAGGAAAAAACGATGTTCGCAGTCATTAAAGCCGGCGGTAAGCAGTACCGCGTCGCGGCTGAAGATGTCATCCGGATCGACCGCGTCGAGGCCGAACCGGGCAAAGTTATCGAATTCGGCGAAGTTCTGCTGCTGGGTGGCGACTCCCCGCAGATTGGCGCCCCGACGATTTCGGGAGCCATGGTGGCCGGCGTGGTCGTTCAGCATACGCGCGGCGACAAGGTCATCGCCTTCAAGAAGCGCCGGCGCAAGAATTCGCGCCGCAAGCGCGGTTTCCGGCACGATTTCTCGGTGATTCGCATCACCGAAATCCTGACCAATGGCGCCAAGCCCGCGAAGGAACCGCCACCGCGGCCCAAGCGCGAGCCCAAGGTGAAAGCCGAGGTCCCGGAAGGCACGCCGCCGAAGGTCAAGAAGCCCGCCATGAGGGCCCCGGCGAGCAAGAAAACGGCCGCCAAAGGCAAGAAGTAGCAAGAAAAAGTGAGATGATTCCTGAACGGAATCGGTGTATGTAAACGGCGAAATTTGAGAGAGCACTTCGATGGCACATAAAAAAGCAGGCGGATCTTCACGCAACGGCCGCGACTCCGCGGGCCGTCGCCTTGGCTTGAAGAAGTCGGGCGGCCAAGAGGCGTACGCCGGCAACATCATCGTTCGTCAGCGCGGTACGACCTGGCATGCCGGCCGCAACGTCGGCATGGGCAAGGATCACACCCTGTTCGCGCTTACCGACGGCAAAGTTCAGTTCGCTACTAAAGCCAAAGGCCGCACCTACGTCTCCGTCGTACCGATGGTGGCAGCGGCCGAGTAAAGGTAGACCAAAAATCGAGGTCTGCCGGTCATTCAGTCAAACCGGCGGGGCTCATGGGCTTCGAGAGGGGGAGACGGGTGACCGGCTCCCCCTCTTCGCATTTCAGAACTCATTCCGAGTTCTCATTTGGAGCCCGTGTCATGACCCTGCTGGAAGAATGCCCAAGCGAAAGCTTCCGGGAAGCGTGTATCCCCGTCCTCGAGACCAAGCGGCTGGCATTGCGCGCGCCGCGCCTTGAGGACGCTAAAATGGTCGCAGCGCTGGTCAACGACCGCCGCATCGCCGAAAACGTCGCGCGTATTCCGCATCCGTACAAAAAGTCGGATGCCGAGAGTTTCATTACAGGCGCCAACAAGCCCGGCGGCGAAGCCGTTTTCCTGATCACGCTGCGCGACGAGACAATCATCGGCGCCTGCGGCCTGACAAAGCAGGACGGCGTCGTGGCGGGACCGGCGCCCGAACTCGGTTACTGGCTGGGTGTCGAGCATTGGGGCAAAGGCTACGCCACCGAGGCGCTTCACGCCGTGATCGACTACGCCTTCACCGACCTCGGCCACCCGGCATTGACCGCCGCCGCGCGCGTTACCAATCCGCTGTCGCGCCGCGTGCTGGAGAAGTGCGGCTTCCAGTGGACCGGCGTCGGTCTGTGCCGGATCCGCGCCATCAACTCGTCGGCGCCGGTCGACCGCTTCCGGCTCGAGCGCGGCATCTGGTCGGCGCTCAAGACCTGGGGCCGCATGAAGAAGGTGTCGTAGCCTTTCCCGGGCGCAGCGCAGCACCTCTTGGTGGTGCGCTGCAGACCCGGGATCTTCACGTGTTGGGACGGTCCCGGTTCTGCGTCGCAACATTGCATGTTGCGACGCGCCCGGGACAAGCCACAGCGATAAAAATTCGCATGCTTTCGCGCGGGGAGCTACTGCTTCACCGCAACCTCGAATTTATCGCCGAACTCCGTCAACTCCTCGGCGTTGATGTCGCTGACCGCCCAGAAGCCGAGGCCGTTGTCGGTCCAGCTTCGCACGTTGAAGCCTTGCAGACTTTCCATCTTCGCCACACGGCGTGCCGAGCCCGGCGATGGAGCGCAGAACAGATTGATAATGTGTACGCGGCGGCGATATACGACGGCCGCCACCGGCTTGGCGTCGACATAGTCGAGCCGGCCGCCGAGCAGTGTGAAGCCCAACGACGTCAAATCGACCACCGGCGGCGCCACATCGAGCTTGCCGTTGAACCACGGCTTGACGGTGTGCTGGTCGCTCGACAGCACGTCGGTGAGATGATCGCCCTGCATCGAGCGCAGATGCGCCGATACCACCTCGCCCAGCACGCGCCGGTCGTCGCCGGCCCGCATCACCATGACCAGGACGCCGGATGCCGCCAGCGCGGTCGCGCTCGCGCCGATCGACAGACCTTTGAGCACCGCGCGGCGGCTGGTCTGTTTGGCGCGCGGCGCCGGCAATTTTCCTTCAATGCGGCTGCGCAGACTGGCGGGCGCCGCATAGCGCAGATTGTCGGGCACCATGGCCTTGCGCAGCGCATGAATTTCCATGAGTTGCGCGGCACACTCCGGACATTTTGCAATGTGCAATTCGACGTCGCGCGCATTGCCGGCGTCGAGCTCGCCATCCACGAGCGCGTGCAGCAGCACATCGGCTTCTTCGCAATTCATCGCCCCTCACCTTCCGCCGCGATCCAGGCATCGCGTAATAATTTGCGGCCGCGCGCCAGACGCGACATCACCGTGCCGATCGGCGCATCGATGACAACTGCGATGTCGCGATAGGACAGGTCGTTGATCTCGCGCAGCACGATCACCTCCCTGAATTCCGTCGG
>CAISIV010000033.1 GCA_903885555.1 uncultured Hyphomicrobiales bacterium | reverse complement strand
TCCTTCGACGGCAAGCGCTTCCATTCTGAGCGCCGTCTCGGCCTTGTCGGCGATACCTTTTCCAAGCGCGACGTTATCGACCGCCTGCCCGGCAACTCCGCGGTCGGCCATGTGCGCTATTCGACCACCGGTGAAACCATTCTGCGCAACGTGCAGCCGCTGTTCGCCGAACTGGAAGGCGGCGGCTTCGCCGTCGCCCATAACGGCAATCTGACCAACGGGATCACGCTGCGCAAAAGCCTGGTGCGCGACGGCGCCATGATGCAGTCGACCTCGGACACCGAAGTGATCCTCCATCTGGTGGCGCGCGCCAAGCGCAACCGGTTCGTCGACCGCTTCGTCGACGGCCTGCGCCAACTGGAAGGCGCTTATGCCTTCGTCGGCATGACCAACAAGAAACTGGTCGGCGCCCGCGATCCGCTCGGCATCCGTCCGCTCGTCATCGGCAAGCTCGATGGCTGCCCGATCCTCGCCTCGGAAACCTGCGCCCTCGACATGATCGGCGCCACTTACGTGCGCGACGTCGAGAACGGCGAGGTCGTCGTGTTCGATGAAGACGGCGCGCAGTCGCACAAGCCGTTCCCGCCGGTGGCGGCGCGGCCCTGCATTTTCGAATACATCTATTTCGCGCGGCCCGACTCCATCGTCGGCGGCCGCAACGTCTATGACGTGCGCAAGAACATGGGCAAGGAACTGGCGCGTGAGTCGCTGCCGGCCGCCGACGTCGTCGTGCCGGTGCCGGATTCCGGCGTGCCCGCCGCCATCGGCTTTGCCCAGGAGTCAGGCATCCCCTACGAGCTCGGCATCATCCGCAATCATTATGTCGGCCGCACCTTCATCCAGCCGACGCAGGCGATCCGCGATCAGGGCGTGCGCATGAAGCATTCGGCCAATCGCGCCGTCGTGTCCGGCAAGCGCATCGTGCTGGTGGATGACTCCATCGTCCGCGGCACCACCTCGCGCAAGATCGTGCAGATGATGCGCGACGCCGGCGCCAAGGAAGTGCACTTCCGCATCGCGTCGCCGCCGATCACGCATCCTGACTACTACGGCATCGATACGCCGGAGCGCGACAAGCTGCTCGCCGCCACCCACTCGCTCGAGGGCATGCGCGAATTCATCGGCGCCGACTCGCTGGCGTTCGTCTCGGTCGACGGCATCTATCGCGCCATGGGCTTCGAGAAGCGCGACCCGCTGCGCCCGCAGTTCACCGACCACTGCTTCACCGGCGATTACCCGACGCCGCTGACCGACCAGACGGCGCAGGACGCCAGTCCGCGGCAGTTGTCGCTGCTGTCGGAAGCGGTCTGACCGCAAGCCGACATAGCTCAATTTTATAGTGCGGAACTTTTACTTCGTGCGGGCGGATCGCTAATCTGCCCGCTATTGCGTTGCGATTCATCACCGCCGGTTGAGGCTTTATCGGGCTGGGCAGGAGGATCTTTTGTTCCAATATCTACAGCAGTTGTGGGAGACGAACAGTCTCTCGCCGCATGGCATATGCCTGCTCTGGCGGCCGGAACTGATCTGGACCCATGTCGGCGCCGACGCAGTGATCGGCATTGCCTACTACTCGATCCCCATCGCGCTGGCCGCCTTCGTCTCGCGCCGCCACGACATCCAGTTCGGCTGGATCTTCTGGGCCTTCGCACTGTTCATTTTGGCCTGCGGCACCACACACTTCTTTTCGATCTACACGTTGTGGATTCCCGATTACGGCACCGAGGCGCTGATCAAGGTCGTCACGGCCGCGCTGTCGATCGTGACCGCCGTTGCCGTCTGGTTCCTGCTGCCGAAGGCGCTGGCGATCCCTTCGAACGACGAACTGCGCAAGCTCAACGAAGAACTGATCCAGCAGATTGCCGAGCGCAACGCCGCGCTGGCCGCGCTGCAGGCGGAAAAAGCCGAACGTCTCAAGACCGAAGAAATGCTGCGCCAGTCGCAGAAGATGGAAGCGGTCGGCCAGCTCACCGGCGGCATCGCCCACGACTTCAACAACCTGCTCACCGTCGTTGTCGGTCACCTTGAACGCCTCGAAAAGGATTTCCGCGACAATCCAAAAGTCTATCGCTCGATCAAGGGCGCCATCGACGGCGCCTCGCGCGGCGCGGCGCTGACGCAGAAGCTGCTCGCCTTCGGCCGACGTCAGCCGCTGACGCCGATGCGGCTCAACGCCAATCTGCTGATCGAGAGCATGAGCGACCTGATGCGCCGCGCCGTCGGCGAACGCGTCACCGTCGAACTCAGTCTCGATCCGGGCCTGTGGTCGGTCGAGGTCGATTCCAATCAGCTTGAGAACGCGCTGCTCAATCTCGCCGTCAATGCGCGCGACGCCATGCCGGATGGCGGCACGCTCACCGTCGAAACCCGCAACGGCTCCGATCCGGTTGTCGAGAACGGCGAGCAACTGGCCGGCCAGTTCACGATGATCACCGTCAGCGACACCGGGTCCGGCATGAGTGCCGAAGTACTCGCCCGCGCCTTTGAACCGTTCTTCACGACCAAGAATGTCGGCGAAGGCACCGGGCTTGGGCTCAGTCAGGTCTACGGCTTCGTCAAACAATCGAACGGCCACGTCAGTATCGAGAGCAAAGCCGGTACGACGATCCGGATTTACCTGCCGCGCGCTTACGCACAGCCGCAACGCGGCACCTCGGATGCCGGCATTCCCTTCGCCGCAGCGGCGCTTGGACAACCCGGCTGATGGACACGCCGCCCATGCCCCGCGTGCTGGTCGTCGAGGACGAATTCATGGTGCGCGACATGATCGTCTACGAGTTGCAGCTTGCCGGCTTCGACGTGCTGGAAGCGGCCAGCGCTGAAGACGCTCTGGCTCTGCTGCCGGAGGTCGACCGCATCGACCTGCTGTTCACCGATATCCGCCTGCCCGGCATGGACGGCTGGACCCTGGCCGAGAATATCCGCGGCCGCCATGCGGAGGTTCCGATCATCTATGCCAGCGGCTATGCCGACCGGGTCGAACCGCTGCCGCACAGCAAATTCCTGCAAAAGCCCTATATGCCGTCGCAGGTGTTGCAAGCGGCTGCCAACCTCGGCATTAAGCTCCCGACCGTTCCTTAAAAGCCGAGCCCCATGTCCAAACCACTTTCCGACCGTATCGCGTTGGTCACCGGCGCCTCCCGCGGCATTGGCGCGTCATTGGCGCTGCAACTGGCGGAAGCCGGTGCACATGTCGTGGCGGTCGCGCGCACCGTCGGCGGCCTTGAAGAACTCGACGACCAGATCAAGTCAATCGGCGGGTCGGCGACGCTGGTGCCGCTCGACATGAAGGATATGGATGGCATCGCACGGCTGGCTTTGGCACTGCACGAACGTTACGGCCGCCTCGACGTGATGGTCGGCAATGCCGGCGTTCTCGGCCCGCTGTCGCCGCTCGGCCACGTCGAGCCGAAGGACTGGGATAACCTGATGGCGGTCAACGTCACCGCCAACTGGCAACTGATCCGCACCATGGATCCGCTGCTCAAAGCGGCGCCCGCCGGCCGCGCGGTGTTCATCTCGTCGGCTTTGAGCTGGCTTGCCCGTGCTTACACCGGGCCTTACGCGGCGTCCAAGGCGGCGCTGAATGCGTTGGTGCAGACCTATGCCGCGGAAACCGCGACCACCAATGTGAAGGTGAACGCGTTCAATCCAGGGCCGACGCGCACCAAGATGTATGCGAGCGGCTGGCCGGGCGTCGATCAGAATACGCTGCCGGGGCCGGATGTCGTCGCCAAAACGATCGTGCCGTTGTGCCTTGCGACATGCACCGAGAGCGGCAAAGTTTACGATTATCGCGCGGGGAAGTTTCTGGCGTTTACAGAGCCGCAATAAAGCTCGGCGCCTGAAGCTAGTGCTTGAACTTGGCCTTGCCTTTGAAGGGGTTTTCCTTCTCGCGCAGCATCAGGCGGATGGGCGTGCCGGGTAGTTCAAAATTCTCGCGCAGTGAATTGACCAGATAGCGCTTGTAGGCTTCCGGCAGCGCATCGGCGCGGGTGCAGAATAGCACGAAGCTCGGCGGCCGCGATTTGGCCTGCGTGATGTAGTTCAGCCGCAAGCGGCGGCCCGATACGGCCGGCGGCGGATGCGACTCGGTGGTCGCTTCGAACCAGCGATTGAGCGCACTGGTCGGGATGCGCTTGTTCCAGATTGCGAAAGCATCGACGATCGCCTGCATCAGGCGGTCAATGCCCTCGCCCGTAATCGCCGAGGTCGCGACCAGCGGCACGCCCTTCATCTGGCGCAATTTTTCGTCGGCTTCGATGCGCAACTTGCTGATTTCGCCGACCGCCTGCTCTTTCAAATCCCATTTGTTGACGCCGATGACGATGGCGCGGCCTTCCTGTTCGACCATGTCGGCAATGCGCTGGTCCTGTTCCTCGAAAGCGCTGCCGACATCGAGCAGCACGACCACCACTTCGGCAAAGCGGATGGCGTTGAGCGTGTCGGCGACCGACAGTTTTTCCAGCTTCTCGTCGATCTTCGAGCGGCGGCGCAAGCCCGCGGTGTCATAGAGCTTGAATTTCTGGCCGTGCCACTGCAGATCAACGGCGATGGAGTCGCGCGTGGTGCCGGCCTCCGGCGAGGTCAGCAGCCGCTCTTCGCCCAAAAGATGATTGATCAGTGTCGATTTGCCGGCGTTTGGCCGTCCGACGATGGCGACACGGATCGCCTTTTCTTCGGCAGGCTTATCGACCGTCTCGATCTGCTCGGCCGTCTGCACCGGCAAGGCCGCGCGCAGCGCGTCGTACAGGTCCGGCAGACCCTCATTATGCTCGGCCGAAATGCCGACCGGATCGCCAAGGCCCAGCGCATAGGCGTCGTAACGCCCCGACTGTCCCGCGGTGCCTTCCATCTTGTTGGCGATCAGCACGGTGGGCTTGCCGGACTTGCGCGCCAGATCGGCGAAAGCACGATCGTCCGGCGTCGGACCGATGCGGGCGTCGATCATGAAGAAGATGGCGTCGGCCTGGTCGATGGCCATTTCCGTCTGCGCCCGCATGCGCCCGGACAAAGTTTCCGGCGCTGCGTTTTCCAGCCCCGCGGTGTCGATCACGGTGAAGTCGAGATCGCCAAGCCGCGCCTCGCCTTCACGGCGGTCGCGGGTCACGCCCGGCCGGTCGTCGACCAGCGCGACGCGCCGCCCGACCAGCCGGTTGAACAGCGTCGACTTGCCAACATTGGGACGCCCGACGATAGCGACGGTAAAGGTCATAAAGTTTTCTTTCCCGTCTCCTGAATTTGGAGAGGGTTAAATGAGGTCAGCGCGAAAAAGTGCCGGGCGCGGGTGCCGCGTTGGGCCACGGCGCGGCGCCGGAGCTCTGCCCCTGCGGCGCGGCTTGCTGTTGTTCCGGCCAAGGTGCCTGCTGTTGAGCGGGAGCTTGTTGTTGCTGCGCGGTTGCCGGACGTGGCTTGCGTTTGGGTTTCAGCGGCGCGACCGCGGCGGTTTTTTTGGCGGCGGGCTTTTCCGGCTCCGGCGGAATGATGACGGCCGTTTCCGGCGCCGGCTGATTGCCCTTCAGATATTCCGGCGGAATGCCCTGGCTGACGCCCGGCACACCTTCCGGAAACACGTTACGGCGTTCGCCCGGCAGCTTCTTCTTTTCGTTCAGGCCGAAAATGTCGAGCTTGTCCGGATCGAAATCGGCGCACCCGGCCAGCACCGGCGCTGCCAGCGCCAAGGTTGCCAAAAACACGATGCGATGAATACGGCGCATGGGGTGTCTCAGCTCTTTACGTCCGACGCGATCAGCGCCGACAGCACGTCGATGCGCGCCCGCGCGCCCGGCGGCGTTTCGGCGTCGCCCGCGATCATGTCGATATAGCGCTTGGCCGTGGCGGCATCGTGATTTCGCCAGGCCGACAGCGCGAGGATCTCGCGCGCGGTGTGGCGGAACGTACGGGACGGTTCAGCCAGCGGGTCGAGACGGGTGCGCAGATCGGCGAGCGTCGCAGTGTCGACCAGCAGCAGACCGGCGCGCACGCCGGCCAGATCCTGAAAGGTCTGTTCGACCGAGCGATCGGCGGCAATCGCATCATAGGCCTTCACGGCGTCGGCGGGTTTGACCTGCGCGAGTGCAGCAGCGGCGCGGAAGCGCGACAGCACCTGGTAGCCGGCGGGCGCTTCGGTGGCGACCTTGGCGAAAGCAGCATCGGCCTCGGCGTATTTTCCCTGCTCGCTCAGCGTCACGGCGGTTTCGAATGCAGCGCCGGCGGCGGCGGCTTTCTTGCCGACGTAATACTCGTTAGCGCGCCAGCCGCCGATGCCGGCGACAATGAGAACCGCCAGCGCGACGATGTAGATGCTGTAGCGCTCCCACAGCTTCTTGAGCTGGTCGCGCCTGACTTCCTCGTCTACTTCGTGAAAAATATCGGACACAAACAGCTCCAGAACCACATGAAAATCAGCCCCGGAAGCAGGTTCCGGGGGCGAATTGCGCGTAACCTATCGATGTGGCGCGCACAAGGCAAAGCCTTGCGGCATTTTCGTTAAGAAAACAACGATTTAGGGCTTTCTCGTCTTCATGGGGTAAACGTGCTCCGGCCCCGGGAAGGTCCGCGCCCGCACTTCGGCGGCATAGTCGGCAATCGCCTTGTCGATGCCCGGGCCGAGGTCGCCGTAGCGCTTGACGAATTTCGGCACCCGCGGCGACAGACCGAGCATGTCCTCCATAACCAGTACCTGGCCGTCACAGGCGACGCTGGCTCCGATGCCGATGGTCGGGATGGCGATCTGGCCGGTGAGCTTGCGCGCCAGCGGTTCGGCGACCGCCTCGATCACCACCGAGAAGGCGCCGGCTTCGGCGACGGCCAGAGCGTCGGCTTCGATCTTGGCCCAACCGGTCTCTTCGCGCCCCTGGGCGCGGAATGAACCGATGGTGTTGATCGACTGCGGCGTCAGGCCGACATGCGCCATCACCGGCACGCCGCGCTCGGTGAGAAAGCGGATAGTTTCGGCAAGCCGCACACCGCCTTCGATCTTGATGGCGCCGCAGCCGGTTTCCTTCAGCACCCGCGCCGCGCTCATGAAGGCCTGCTCCTTCGACGCCTCATAGGTGCCGAACGGCATGTCGATCACGACCAGCGCACGCTTTGACCCGCGCATCACCGCATGGCCTTGCAGGATCATCATGTCGAGCGTCACCGGCACGGTGGTCTCGAAACCGTGCATCACCATGCCGAGCGAGTCGCCAACGAGGATGACATCGCAATGCTTGTCGGCCAGCTGCGCGGTGTGCGCGTGATACGACGTCAGAACGACGATCGGCTCGCCGCCTTTGCGCGCGAGAATATCCGGAGCGGTAAGACGCTTGATGTCTTGCTGGACCGACATTGTTAATCACCTATTTTTGCGCATGATCTAATCCGAAAACCGGTGTCCACTTTTCGGGATCATGCGCGACCGAAGACAGGAACGCCAATGACGGCCGGATGGAAGGCGAAACCGAGCGCCAGATAAACCACGATGCCGACCGCGACAACGATCAGATCGTTGATCCAGCCCGCCGGCGCAACCGGCAACACGGCATCGGTGCGGCGCTTGGCGGAAATGCGCGCGATGACAGCCCAGGCGAGAAATGAAACGAACACCAGGATCGAACCAAGATCGCCATTCGACAACAGATGCGCCAGCGCCCAGGTCTTGACCGCTGCGAGCATCGGATATTTCGCACGTGACTGGATGTGGCTCGGAATAAAGGTCGCGGTCGCAAGGATGACAGCAAACAGCATCAGCAGAACGGTGATGTGCCGCATGAAGGCCGGCGGCTGCCAGATATCGATCCATTCATGTGCGCGATAGGTGGCATAACCCCAGACGATCAGCGCGAGAGCGATAAGCGAGATAATCCCGAACAATGAGAAATAAACCGGCTTGCCCAGCCGGGCGATGGCGGCTGCGCGCGCGTCGCGACGCGTGACGAACAGATGATTGGCGAGGAAGATCGCCAGACCGAGAATGAGGACCGATAAACCCATGTCTTCCAAACCTTTGCCGTCACCCTACTCTACTTGCGCGAACGCGTCACATTACGCATGACTTTGGCGCAAGACGTCGCCAACAACCGCTGGCCGCAGTAGAGGAAGGCCGCCGCCAATGCAAGCAGCAGGGTATTCGCCGATGACCGCCGGACTGTCCCACCTGGTGAATCGCGCCGCGATGGCAGTTTTACTGCTGCTGTCAGCGATGCTTCCCGTCGCTGCACAATGGCCGGCCAAGACAGTCCATATCGTGGTGCCGTTCGGCCCCGGTTCGACGCTCGATATCGTTGCCCGTGTGGTCGCCGAAGGCCTGACCCAGAAATATCCCGACAGCGTTTTCCTCGTCGAGAACAAGCCGGGCGCCAGCGGCAATCTCGGCACCGACGCCGTCGCGAAAGCTCCGCCGGACGGCACCACCATCGGCATCAGCATCGGCGGCCCGCTCGCTATCAATACGTTGCTGTTTTCGAAACTGCCTTACGATCCGCGCACCGACATCGCGCCGATCACACAGCTTGTGACACAGCCGAGTGCGCTCGCGGTCAATCCGGGCTTGAAAGTCAACACGGTCGGCGAACTCGTGACGCTCATCAAGCAGAACCCCGGCAAATATAATTTCAGTTCAATCGGCAACGGCTCGCTGTCGCATCTCGTGATGGAAGCCGTCGCGCTCAAGGCCGGCACACAACTGGTGCACCTGCCCTATCCCGGTTCGCCGCAAGCGATCACCGCCATTATCCGCAACGATGCGCAGATGGGTTGCCTGCCGGCGATTTCGGTGACACCGCATGCGGCGGCGGGAACCGTCAAAATCATCGCCGTCTCGACCACCAAGCGCTCACCATTTTTACCAGATGCGCCCACCCTCAAGGAGTCCGGCATCGACGTCGAAGCCGATGCCTGGAACGGGCTTATCGCACCCGGCGGCACGCCGGCGGCGATCATCACGCAGATCAACAAGGACGTGGTCGAGATCATCAAGCAGCCAGCGGCGCGCGACAAACTCGCGACACAGCTGATGGAAGTGATCGGCAGTTCGCCGGCGGAATTCCGCGCGCTCATCGATGGCGAAACCGCGCGCTGGGCACCGGTGACCAAAGCGGCCAATATCAAAGTGAATTAGAGTCCGCTCGAGCGATCGCCCCATGACAGCCGCAACGCAGTTCACGCCTGGAATACGGCGCTTCGTCTGGTCGATCGTTGCGGCCCAGGTGCTGGTGCAGATCGGCGCCTTCACACTGCCCGCGCTGCTTCCGGCCTACATCACAAGCTGGAACCTCTCGAAGACCGAAGGCGGCTGGCTGATCGGCATTTTCTATGCCGCTTACGTCGCCGCCGTGCCGGTGCTGGTCGCGCTGACCGACCGCCTGCCGACGCGGCGGGTTTACATCTTCGGTGCAGGCCTGACGGCCTTCGCGCATCTTGGCTTTGCATTTCTCGCCGACGGCTTCTGGTCGGCCTTCATCCTGCGGGCGCTGGCGGGCATTGGCTGGGCGGGCGCCTACATGCCGGGGCTGAAAGCGATTGCCGATACGCTGGAAGGCCCGGCGCAATCGCGTGCCGTCTCGATGCACGCGGCGGGCGTCGGAGTCGCCGGAGCAAGTTCGTTTGCGATTGCGGGCGTCGTCAGCGCGGTCTTTGGCAACACCGCCGCGTTCGCGTTCGGTGGCTGCACCGCGCTTGTCGCGCTCGCCATCGCCTGGACCGTGATGCCGGACGAGGCCGTCCACAAGGCAGACAGCGATCCACGCGCGCTGCTCGATTTCCGTCCGGTGTTTCGCAACCGGCCGGCCATGGCCTGGATCGCCGGTTACACCGTCCACACCTGGGAACTGGCGGCGTGCCGCGCCTGGGGCGTGACGTTTCTGACCATCGCCGCCGCGCAGGCCGGATCGCCCGCATGGCTGCCAGCGCCGCCCATTTTGTTCACGATCGCCAACCTCGTCAGCATTGTCGTTTCGATCTCCGGCAACGAACTGGCGCAGAAATTCGGTCGCATGCGCATCATCACGGTCGCCTTCGGCAGCGCGGCGATCTTGTCGGTCTGCGCCGGCTGGACGGTCGGCATTTCGATGCTGCTTGCAACGTGTCTGGTGATGGCATGGCTCGCAGCGATTTTCATCGACAGCTCGGCGCTGACGGCCGGAACGGTACAGGCATCGGAGCCGAAGCTGCGCGGTGCCACGATGGGCCTTCACAGCATGTTCGGATATGCGGGCGGATTTATCGGGCCGCTGGGCGTTGGCTTCGCGCTCGATCTGGCCGGAGATAACGTGACACTCGGCTGGGGCCTCGGCTTCGGCCACCTCGCGATCGTAACCCTGCTCGGTTACGCCGTGCTGCGAAAGCTTGGCGGATCCGGCCAATAGCGTTTTAACGATCAAGTCACCGGCTTGTCTTTTTCTGTCCGTGAACTCCACACTGGGCGCCGGTGATCAAGGCGGCGAATATCAAAGTAAACTAGAGGCACAACAAATAATCGAGACGGGTGGCGACACGAAAGCCATATCGATAAATCACGCATCATTACTGTGTGCCGGTTTTCT
The DNA here is from genome assembly GCA_903885555.1 of uncultured Hyphomicrobiales bacterium. GTDB lineage: Bacteria > Pseudomonadota > Alphaproteobacteria > Rhizobiales > Xanthobacteraceae > Pseudolabrys. The sequence continues at coordinate 13,805 of CAISIV010000033.1, read as the reverse complement.
GACCTTCACTTGCACTCGCAGCAGCGGCGGACGATTGTGCGTTCGCCGCCCGGGCATTATCCGTGTCTACCGCCGCTCGTGTGACCGCCCTCGCCGCGGACCTGCCCACTCCTTGCGCCAGGACATAACCGCCAATGCCGCCAAGAAGGGTTCCCAGCGTGCTTTCTTCAAGCTTACTCGACAGACCGAGAGCCAAGATAACGCTGAGCAAAATCATAACCGTTACGAACTGAATGACTTGGCCAGACGCAACCCATTCCATCTGAATTTCAGGTCCGAAAAGCTTGATACCAAGAATTGTAGCCACGGAGGCAAAGCCCAGAATCGCCAGGAGCAGCCATAAATTGCTGCCGATCTGAAGCGCCGGCTGAGCTGCATTTAATTTGTCTTGCACAGCGTTTCGACGCTTTTTCAATGCATCGAGATACTTCGCTTCGGCGACGGAAAGCTCCGTTTGATTGGCGAGAAATTCCGTCAATTTTTTCTGGACACCCTCAAAGAGTTGATTCAGGGCAGTCGTGAATTCTGGCGACGATAAATTTGTCTTAACCTCGTTGCAAACCCCGATTGGGTCTTGCGACTTTTGAAAGAAACTCAGAGGAGTCGTGTCTCCTCCCCAATCACGCACATAGCTAGTCATATCCGCCAGAGCGCGATAATACGCCTGAAGGGGTACTTGAATTTTTTCGCTGTTATTTTGGCAATCAAACTGAACGAGCGTGTTTGCTTGCCTTCTAAAGCGTCCCGCTACGTCAGTATCGAAATACGATTGCTCGGTTTTCCAACCGCTCGCCTTTTGGAAAAACTGTGTAGTCCGAGCAATCTCGCTATCGATGCGATCCAGTTCACGGATAAGAAGAACATCTTTGTCCGGAACCGGTAATTTGCTCACTTCCTCCGTGCTCGACTGAAACATTTCCAATGTAGGAACGGGCAATTGGGAAGTACTGCTTCCTGAACTTGACAATTGCTGGGCCCATGTGGCCTCGACCTGAACCGCAATAAACAGAACTATAGTGAGTAGCCGTAACATGAGCGCCCGCCCCCCCGTACGCACACAGAACAAGCTGTACTGTTTCACACCTCCCGTCATGATTGCAATACGTGAGCGATCCGAGACGGTCTCGGATGATCAAAAAAGTATGGACGGCCTTACGTCGCCGCCTTTTCCTTGTCCTTGATATCCGTGAACACCATGGCGGGAGCACGTTCGCGCGTGTAGTCGAGGATGAACTGGTTGCGCGCCATGAACACCTTGTCGCCGTCGAGATCCTCGGCGACGCTGGAATAATTCGCCGAGACGAATTCGTTGATCTTCTTGTCGTCTTCACAGGAGATCCAGCGCGCCAGCTGAAATTCCGGCGTATCGAAGCCGATGTCGAGACCGTATTCGGCGGCAAGCCGCGTCTTCAAGACGTCGAGCTGCAAGGGGCCGACCACGCCAACCAGCGCCGGCGCGCCGTCGAGCGGACGGAACACCTGCACCACGCCCTCTTCCGCCATCTGCTGCAGTGCCTCTTTCAGTTTCTTCGCCTTCATCGGATCGCCGAGCTTAACGCGGCGCAGGATTTCCGGCGCGAAGTTGGGCACGCCGAGGAAAGCGATGTCCTCGCCTTCCGTGAAGGTGTCGCCAATACGCAGCGTGCCGTGGTTGGGGATGCCAACTACATCGCCGGGATAAGCCTCGTCGGCCACCGAGCGATCCTGCGCAAAAAAGAACTGCGGCGCCGACAACGTCATCGGTTTGCCGGTCCGCACGAGCTTGGCCCTCATGCCGCGGCGCAGCTTGCCCGAGCACAGCCGCGCGAAGGCGATGCGGTCGCGATGGTTCGGATCCATGTTCGCCTGGATCTTGAACACGAAAGCCGTCATGCCCGCTTCGGTCGGCTCGACGCGGCGCGTGCTGGCGGTCTGCGGCCGCGGCGGCGGCGCGAAACTTGCCAGCGCGTCGAGCAGATCCTTGACGCCGAAATTCTTGATGGCCGAACCGAAATAGACCGGCGTCAGATGGCCTTCGCGGAACGACGCGAAATCGAACGGCCGGCTGGCGTCCTTGACCAGCGCCAGTTCCTCGGCAATCGCCTTCTCGTCCAGCATTGCATTCTTGGCGTGCAGCGAGGCGAGATCGAGCGGCTGCGGCACTGCCGCGCGGCCGTCATCGTTCAGCAACCGCATGTCGCCGGTGGCGAGTTCGTAGGTGCCGACAAAATCGCGGCCCCGGCCGATCGGCCAGTTCATCGGCGCGGTGTCGAGCGCCAGCGTCTTCTCGATCTCGTCCAGCAGTTCGAACGGATCGCGCGTCTCGCGGTCCATCTTGATGATGAAGGTGATGATCGGAATGTCGCGCAGCCGGCACACCTCGAACAGCTTGAGCGTGCGCGCCTCGATGCCCTTGGCGCCGTCGATCACCATGACCGCGGAGTCCACGGCCGTCAGCGTGCGGTAGGTATCTTCCGAGAAGTCTTCGTGGCCCGGCGTGTCGAGCAGATTGAAGACGCGGCTGTCGTAATCGAAGGTCATCACCGAAGTGACCACCGAAATCCCGCGCTCACGCTCGATCGCCATCCAGTCCGAACGGGTCGAACGGCGGTCGCGCTTGGCTTTCACCTGTCCGGCGAGGTTGATGGCGCCGCCGAACAGCAGCAGCTTCTCGGTCAGCGTCGTTTTACCGGCGTCCGGATGCGAAATGATGGCAAAGGTCCGCCTGCGCTCAACCTCGGCGGCCAGCCCCGACGCCGGGGCGGTGGAGGTCGAATCGGGCTTTGTTACTGCGGTGTCCATGGCCGGGCATGTGGCAGGGAAAGCGCCCTATTTCAAGGCTTTTCCCCGCACACCCGCCCCGCCAGACCGGCCTCACGCTGCTTTGGCGACGGCGTCCACCGGATGCTTTTTGCGCGTACCAACAGCAATACGGTTCCAGGCGTTGATGGCGCCAATCACCATGATCATCTTGGCGATATCCGCTTCCGAAAAATGGGCGCGCAAGTCGTCGTAATCTGCGTCCGGCGAGCGGGTCTGCGCCACGAGCGTCAGCGAGTCCGTGAAAGCCAGCACCGCGCGTTCGGCGTCCGTGAACACGGTCGATTCATGCCAGGCCGAGACCAGATTTATCCACTGCTCGCCCAGGCCGTCGTGCCGCGCTTCCTTCACATGCATGTCGACGCAATAGGCGCAGCCATTGATGATCGATGCACGCAACTTGATCAAATGGAACAGCCGCGCCGGCAGGCCGCTGTTCTTGCAGTGCATTTCCAGCGCGATCATCGCCTTGACGGCTTCCGGCGCAACAGCATTGAAATCGAAACGGGTCTTCATGGGCTTACTCCTTTACGTGGTGGTTCGATTGCGTTCGTTTAGATCGAAGAAGGCGCAGGTGCGCGCGGTGATGGCCTTGCCGAGTTGCGAATGGGGCTCGCCGCGCAAATCGGCGACCGTCACTTTCTTCAGCTCCGCGCGATAAGCCCGCTCGGCCTTGAGCATCGCGGCATTGACGGCACAAGGTGATTTGAAGAAATGCGACGCCACCGGCAAAGGCCCGCGCTGTCGGATCTCGGCGCAGCGGAAGGCCGGCTCCGGGCCTTCGACCGCAACGACGATATCAAGCAGCGTGATGCGGTCGACAGGCTTTGCCAGCCGATAACCGCCCTTCGGGCCCGGTACGGATTCAAGCAGTTCCGCCCCGGCCAGCGCTTGAAGATGCTTCAGAAGATAGCTGGTCGATACACCGTGAAATTCGGCCAAAGCCGCGGCCGACAACACGCCGTTCTTGCTCAAGCCGCTCAGCACCAACACGCAGTGGATCGCCTGTTCGACGCCATCACCGAGTTTCATGGCCAACCCTTAATCATGGATATATAATATCCATGATTAAAATCGAGTCAACCGGCCATCCAAAGAAAAACGCACGACCCCTGTGGAGCCGTGCGTTGGTATATTTGGCTGTTTTGAATCGTCGGCTCAGGGTACGGCTTTGGCCCCACCCGGCTCCATCGCCTCGCCCTCCGAAATCGGGTGCGCCATCGCGACGTGCAGAGCATCCTTGTCGAGTTCACCCTCCGATCGGCTGATGACGATGCAGGCAACGCCGTTGCCGATCAGGTTGGTCAGTGCGCGGCACTCGCTCATGAATTTGTCGATGCCGAGCAGGATAGCAAGCGACTGGATCGGGATGTCCGGCACGATGGCGAGCGTCGCTGCCAGCGTGATGAAGCCCGCACCGGTGACGCCGGACGCCCCTTTCGAGGTGATCATGGCAACGCCGAGAATGCCAAGTTCCTGCCAGATCGTCAGATGCGTGTTCGTCGCCTGCGCGAGAAACAGCGTCGCCAGCGTCATATAGATATTCGTGCCGTCGAGATTGAAGCTGTAGCCGGTCGGAACGACGAGACCCACCACCGGACGCGACGCGCCGAGGTGCTCCATCTTCTGCATCATTTGCGGCAGCACGGTTTCCGATGAGGACGTGCCGAGCACGATCAGCAATTCATCCTTGATGTATGCGAGATAACGGATGATCGAGAAGCCGGACAGCCACGCGATGGTGCCGAGCACGATCAGCACGAACAGAATGCTGGTGAGATAGAACGTGCCGACCAGCGCAATGAGCCGCGTCAGCGAACCAAGACCGAAGGCGCCGACGGTGAAAGCCATGGCGCCGAAGGCGCCAATCGGCGCCACACGCACGATCATCCGGATGATGCCAAAGAACACCTTCGCCGCCTGATCGATGGCGTGCGCGATCGGTTCGCCGGTTTTGCCCATCAGTGCGATAGCAAAGCCCGACAGGATCGACACCAGCAGCACCTGCAACAGATCGCCCCGCGCCAGCGCGCCGACATAGCTGTCGGGGATGATCCCCATGAGATGCGCGACGATGCCGTCTTCCTTGGCCTTGGTGACGAAGGTCGCCACAGCCTTGGCATCCATCGCGGCGGGATCGATGTTGAAACCGGCGCCGGGCTGCAACAGCTCGCCGACAATGAGACCGATGCCTAGCGCGAGCGTCGAGACGATTTCGAAATAGAGCAGCGCCTTGACGCCGACGCGGCCGACCCGCTTGAGGTCGCCCATCGACGAAATGCCGTGCACGACGGTGCAGAAGATCACCGGCGCGATCATCATCTTGATCAGCGCGATGAAACCATCACCGAGCGGCTTGAGCGCCTTGCCGAGGTCCGGCCAGAAATAGCCGACGGCGATGCCGATCGCGATGGCGATGAGAACTTGAATGTACAGAATTGTGTACCAGGGCCGATGGGGCGCGACGCCGGCTTTTACCGCAATAGAAGGAGTCGACATAAGTTGTCCGGAAAGTTTGTGTGAGGACGCGGGATGAACTTTCACAACCATGCTGCGTCAAATTGACACCGGCAACAACCCCCACAGAATCCTGACGAATTTCCGCTGCACTGCGAAAAAAAGGCCCCGCCGAAGCGGGGCCATCGTATCGATCTCTAAGCGCGCTGTTACCAGTTCGGGCGGCAGCGGCCGTATGGTCCGCGGTGGTAGCCGCGCGGGCAGACGCGGAAAGCCGGGCCTGGAACGACGACGACCCCGTTGCGGCGGCAGCCGCCATAGGGGCCGCGATGCCAGCCGGGGCCGCAGCCGCCGGCGACCTGAATGACGATATCTTCAGACGGGCTGACGGGCGCGACCGGCGCCGCTTGCGATGAGGAAACGGCGGCCAGGCTGAGCCCCGGCGGCAAAAGCCAGCGCGAAAATCTGCTTCATGAAACCTCCCTCGGGATGGTGGGGTGACGACTCGCGACGCGAACTTTGCCCCCGAGTTCCATGAACCGGAAGGGGGCGTGGTGCGAAATTCAGATGAAATCGTTGCGCGAGCGTTACTTGGTAAAAACTTCGTCATACTGCTCCGGCTTGAAGCCGACCAGCAGCTTGCCGCCGCCGAGATCCAGCACCGGGCGCTTGATCATCGAGGGCTGCGCCAGCATCAGCGCGATGGCCTTTTTCTCGGTGACGCCTTCCTTGTCCTTGTCGGGCAGCTTCTTGAAGGTCGTCCCCGCCCGGTTGAGCAGCGTCTCCCAGCCGGCTTTCTTGGCCCAACGCTCCAGCCTCTCGCGCTCAATCCCGGCGGTTTTGTAGTCATGGAACGCGTAGTCGACGCCCTGCTTTTCCAGCCAGGCGCGCGCCTTCTTCATGGTGTCGCAGTTCTTGATGCCGTAAATCGTGATCGTTTTCATGCTTGCTTTCTTGGCGCTTTGCCTAACTTATTTGCTTGCCTCAAATCGCGGCGTTTGTTTATTTGGCGGCGAGTAGAAGCGGTCAGGGTTTTCGTACCCAGGACATTGCTCGGCAAAGATCGAACGTTTCGTTCTGCGGCCGGCACCGACCCTTCCTCACTCCCGGCCTCTCCGTCTCGCTCGATCGTTGTCCCCGCAATCATCAATGGAGACGACAATGAACACAGCATACGGCCTCGCCGAACTCAAAAAAGAGCAGACTTTCGGCGGCATGGGCAAGACCAAAGCCCGCGATGTCCCGCGTATCGATTTGAGCAATTTCGAAGCCCGCAAGGCCGAGATCGCCGACCAGCTCTGGAAGGCTTCGACCGAAATCGGCTTCTTCCAGCTAATCAATCACGGCATTCCGCAGACGCAAGTCGACGAAGCCTTCGACATGACGGCGAAGTTCTTCGATCTGCCGCACGACACCAAAGGCAAGATGCCACTCGGCAAGGGCACCAACACCGGCTGGGAATACAAAAGCCAGGTGCGGCCCTCGACCGGCACCGCCGACAACAAGGAATCCTACCAGATCACCGTGCCGCGCATGAAAGGCCTCTGGCCGACCGGCGACGACCTGCCCGGCTTCAAGGCGGCGATGCTGGCTTTCGAACGCGCCAACTGGGCGGTCGGCATGAAGGTGCTGTCGTGCTTTGCGCTCAAGCTCGGCTTTGCGCCGGACTTCTTCACCGAATGCCACGACCCGAATTCGCCGGAATATCAGAGCACGCTGCGGCTGCTGCACTACCTTCCGATGGAAAACGCCAAGCCGGAAGACTTCACCGGCTGGCGCGCCGGTGCGCATACCGACTTCGACTGCCTGACGCTGCTGCATCAGCGCACCGGCCAGGGCGGCCTGCAACTTTGCCCCGGCAAGGAAGCCGGCGAACTGGAATGGACCGATGTGCCGCCGGCGCTCGGCGTCATCACCTGCAATATCGGCGATATGCTGATGCGCTGGAGCGACGACAAGCTTTTGTCGACGCTGCATCGCGTGCGCATGCCGCGTGCGGATGAGTACCTCGGCCCGCGCTATTCGCTGCCGTTCTTCTGTCAGGCCAACAAGGACGCGATCATCCAGGGACCGGCCAAGCTCTACGATCCGATCACCGCGCACGATTATCTGCAGCAGCGGATTGCGGCGAACTTCGCGAAGTAAGCTGAGGCATCATGAATGAGGATTGGAGGGCGCCTGAGGCGCCCTCCAATCTTTTTGGGAAGCGGCCTACCCGCCGGCGCCGTCATCTATCGGCGTTTGCATGATCAATTCGTAGACCTGCTCACAGGCCTGCAACTCTGAGCATTTCGGCACGATGACCATCGGCGTGACGATGACGATCGCAGCAATGGCGATCTGGATACACAGGCCGGAAAACGTCGGCCATCTGCGGAAAATTCCCAAGACAATAAAATAGAGGCCCTGTATTGCGCAGGCCGCGACCAGGACGTGCCGCAAAGTATAAGTTTGCTCCGCGTATGGCGTGAAATGGCCATCCGGGAAGCCGAGCAAATAAAGATCCATGACGAAGAGATAAGCGGCCAGCAGACCGAAGACGCCCCATCCAATAGCGATCAAGCGATAGAGCATCCAACCTCCGCCGAGCCGTCGTCATCATAATGGCGACCTCAATAACAGATCTCCATTCGCAGCCCGAGCGCGTCAAGCTTATCGTCGCCGACGCTGGATTTTGAATCGCGCGCCGCTATAGCGCAGGCGCAGGCATCGATGAGATCGTCGCGGCCGATGCCGGTGCCGCGCCTCCGCCCCAGCATGGCCTCAATGTCGTTAAAGCCTTCTGCTTTCAGAAGCTCGATCCTTTGATCTCGTCCCTCTTTTGATTTCTTGTTGGCGAGCGCCTTGCGGTCATTGCGATGCCAAAAAATCAATTCCGGATGCGCCTCGCATACAGTTCGCTGAAGTTCAGGCGTGACGATCTCGTCCACCTCTTTGATCTTCTTTCTGATGCCCCAAAGTTGGAGTGAAATTCCCGGCTCGTTTCGCGCCCAATAATAGTCGTTTGCTTCAGAACATTTCGCGAAAGGAAGCAGAAGGCTCCGGCGCACGCCGACGAACACGCTCGGACCGAGCAATTTCCGGGCTTTCTCATCGCAGCATCGACGCCCGCTGTCAGGCAATCCAATGGGAATATCGATCATCGCCCGCACGAAGCGGCCGGTCAGCAGATCGGCGATTTTCGATGAATGTGAAAAACCGTGACGACCCTCGTCATCGATCCAGGCCATGACCCAACCACCGCGAAAGCCATCGAAGCCAAGATAACGCGCCAAGGTCAGCCCCTCATTCCAGCGCCCCTACTTGCGCGCCTTCTCAGCCAGTATTCTGGCCAGCGGGTTCGGCTGCGGCTCGGCAATCTTCACCAGTCTATTCTGATCGCGATGGGTGAAGGGCGCCGGCCTGCCGTGCACCGTCAACACGGTGTCGGTGACATAACTCCACGATCCATCGGGATTGAACGTAACTTCAATGCGGTAGCTGTCGGTTCGAAAGGCATATTCGAGGAAGGCCGTCGAACAGATGCCGTAGTCGGTCTGGCCGCGTTGCGCGGTGAGCACAAGCTTGTCCGCATCCGCCGTTGACTGGCCGGACGCGATCGCCACCTGCCCACGTGGAATGGCGACCGTCTGGAGCACCAGCCCGGTCGCCGGCTCCCACAGCCAATAGCCGACCTGATCGTGGAAGGTGACGTCCTCTTCCTCGGTGGTGATATGGATGTGGTAGCGCAATCCATAGAACAACTGCGGCCCGTTGGCCTGCGGATCGATCGGCTCAAGAATATTTCGTTCTATGTAGACCCGTCGCTCGGGGCCCCCGGCTTTCGGGTTGAGATCGACGCCCCTGCGCGCCTCCCAGCTGCCGGCCAGCCGCCGCAACGGCCCGAGGTTCGCCAACGTATCGGGATCGACGTCGCTTGGTTCGGTAAAAACATCCTCAGGAAAAACAGGCATTATCCGCCTTCCACCCTTTTGAGCATTACTTTCTCGCTACCGATGTTGAGCGGCCCGTGCATTCTCCGCAAGCCCGTCTTCGAGATGGCGAAAACTGCCAACCGTGACCTGCAATGCGGAAACCGGAGTTGCCCCAAACGCCCGAAGGCTTATGTATGTCACCCGCGACGACAAGCCGACGCACAGTGCCAGCAGGAGATGAAAATGAGCGACACGCCCGACTACACGCCGCCGAAGGTCTGGACCTGGAACAAGCCCAACGGCGGCAAGTTCGCCAGCATCAACCGGCCGATCTCCGGGCCAACGCATGACAAGGAATTGCCGGTCGGGCGTCATCCCCTGCAGCTTTATTCGCTGGCCACGCCGAACGGCCAGAAGGTCACGATCCTGCTCGAGGAATTGCTGGCCCTGGGCCACAAGGGCGCTGAATACGATGCCTGGCTGATCAAGATCAACGACGGCGAGCAGTTCGGCTCGGGCTTTGTCGGCGTGAACCCCAATTCCAAGATCCCCGCCTTGTCGGACCACAGCGGCGCCAAGCCGATCCGCGTGTTCGAGTCTGGCGCGATCCTGATGTATCTCGCGGAGAAATTCGGCGCCTTCCTGCCGACCGAGCCTGCCGCGCGCGCCGAATGTCTGTCCTGGCTGTTCTGGCAGATGGGCAGCGCGCCCTATCTCGGCGGCGGCTTCGGCCATTTCTATGCCTACGCGCCGGTCAAGATCGAATACGCCATCGACCGCTTCGCCATGGAGGCCAAGCGCGAACTCGACGTGCTCGACCGCCGGCTGGCGGTGAGCGAGTACATCGCCGGCGACAGCTACACGATCGCCGACATGGCGATCTTCCCGTGGTACGGCGGCACGGTGAAAGGCTGGCAGTACGACGCGGCCGAATTCCTCAGCGTACACGAATACAAGAACATCTTGCGCTGGGCCGATCAGTTGCTGAAGCGCCCGGCGGTCGTGCGCGGCCGCAAGGTCAACCGCATCCGCGGCGAGCTATCGATGCAGTTACACGAGCGCCACGACGCCAGCGATTTCGACACGAAGACGCAGGACAAGCTGGCGACGGCGTAACGCCCAAGGTCACGCCGAAAGGCCGCGCCCATTGCGGGCGCGGCCTTTCGCTTTGGCGAGAGCCCAAGTTTCTGCAAGAATGTGCGGCCGGATCCACGAGGTTGCGCCGTGACTTTTTTCGAAAGTCTGCTTGTCCTGCTCGCCATCGCCATCCTGCTGCTGCAGGTGTCGCGCCGGTTGACCATTCCCTACCCCACGATGCTCGCCGCTGCCGGCGTGGTGCTGGCCTTGGTGCCCGGCGCGCCGCGCATTGATCTCGACCCGCATACGGCGCTCGCCCTTTTTATCGCGCCGGTCCTCGTCGACTCGGCTTTCGACTTTCCCATCGGCAGCGTGAAGCGCCTGTGGAAGCCGCTGTTCGCGCTCGCCATCGTGGCCGTACTGCTGAGCGCCGGTGCCGTGGCCTGGGTGGGTATCGCGCTCGCCGGCCTGCCGCTCTACGCCGCGCTGGCGCTCGGTGCGATCGTGGCGCCGCCCGATGCGGCCGCAGCGACCGCGGTCCTGAGCAGCGTGAACATGCCGCGCCGCTCCGTTGACGTCCTCAAGGGCGAAAGCCTGCTGAACGACGCCACCGCGCTGCTGCTGTTCAGCGCCGCCGTCTCGGTCCACAGCTACGGCAAGGTGGACGGCTCGCTGGCGCTAGAAATCGGCATCGCGGCGCCCGGGGGCATCCTGCTCGGCATCGTGCTCGCGAAACTGCTGCGCTTCGTCACGCCCTACACCACCGGCACACTGGGCGGAAATCTGATGGAATTCGTCGGCGTCTTCGGCGTGTGGATTCTGGCCGAGCGCCTGCATCTGTCGGCGGTGCTGTGCCTTGTCGCTTTCGCGATGACGATCGCGCGGACCGCCAACCTGAGCACGCGCCCGCGGGTCCGCATTCACAGTTTCGCCGTATGGGGCACCGCGGTGTTCCTGCTCAACGTACTCGCCTTCCTGCTGATGGGATTGCAGGCCCGCTCGATCATCGACGCCATGTCGCCGGAGAAGTTGCGCCAAGCTATATGGTTCGCGGGTGCCGTCGTGATCTGCGTCATCGTCGTCCGGATGGCATGGGTGCTCATCTATAATCGCCTCGCCTACTTCATTCCGCTGTTCCGCGGGCATTACACGCCCGCCACTTTTCGTAGTGGCATCCTCATAGGCTGGTGCGGCATGCGCGGGCTGGTGACGCTCGCAACGGCCTTCGCGCTTCCGGTGGATTTCCCGCAGCGTGACCTCATCGTGCTCGCCGCTTTTGCCGTCGTGCTCGCGACTTTGATCGTTCAAGGGCTCACGCTCACCCCGCTCGTCCGGCTGCTCAAGCTCGATGGCGAAGACGGCCGCGCCGAAGAACTGGCCACGACGCGCGCCGATCTCGCCGCCGCGGCGCTCGCGACGCTGGAAACAGAGAGCGGACCTCTCGCGGAGCACTGGCGTTTCTCGTTTCAGACGGCGTGCACGGCCGCTACACCTCTCGGAGAGCCGGGTCTATTGGATGAAAAACGCCGCCTGGGGCTCACGGCGATGCGCCGTCAACGCGAGCGGCTCGAGGAGCTACGCGACGAACAGCGCATCGGCGCCGACACTTACATGATGGCGCAGGAGGAGCTGGACTTCATGGAAGTCGTGCTCACCAGCGAGCGCGAGCGGCAGATCGAGGAGAGCTGAGGGGCATTAAGGACGTGGCCGCCTTACTGTTTGAAACAGCGCTCGCGATGCCAATTCAGAAAATGCGGATGTGGCCGCTCTGAACTCCGCAAAGGCGGAAATGCTCGGCCGGATTGGTTGATAAACGCCCGTACGGCTTCAGGGTCATTCACTTGTCGAGAGACAAGAATCTTCAAATCGTCCGCCAAGCTGATCAGCCCGCGGTCAAACATCCAGTGCGCCGTTCCCGAAAGCGCAATGCCGTTACTTACGACATCAGGACCGCCCGCCTCAACCGGACGAATATGGGCGGCGTCAACTTCCGCTCGGCCGCCGCCGTTTATGAGCTTTAGACCACTGATCGCACAACGCTGATCATAGGCGCGCAAAACAATTCCCCGGAAAACGCGATCCCTGACGATCCTCGACACGGTAAAGCTCACGCGCTCGCGCTGCTCTTCGAACTGAAAAGGCGCCTGCTCCTCCTCAAACCCTGGGGTAACAGGCATGCCGCCAATGCGCGGCAGCAGCGGCGTGCTGTCTTCGAGGCCAAGCGCAACGATGCGTTTGAAATCTTCTGGTGACAGGGGCCGTACGGCAGACTGAGCTGGTCCCGGTTGTCTGAACAGATTCTCCGCGTCGATAAGTGGAGCCTCTGCCGGGGTTAGGCTGCCATGCGGATTGGCAGCAGGTTGAAGTAGGCTTGATCTGGTGTCTTGTCGTCAAGGCTCGAATGCGGCCGGCGGCCATTATAGAAGTCCAGGTAGCGGCCGATCGATGCGCGGGCTTCGCTGACGTTGTCGTAGGCTTTGAGATAGACCTCCTCGTATTTGACGCTGCGCCACAGCCGCTCGACGAACACGTTGTCCCGCCAAGCCCCTTTGCCGTCCATGCTGATCGCAATGCCGTTGTTGGCGAGTACGCCGGTGAAGGCTGAGCCCGTGAACTGCGAACCCTGGTCGGTGTTGAAGATGTCTGGCTTGCCGTGGCGAGCCAAGGCGTCCTCCAGCGTCTCGACGCAGAATGCCGCCTCCATAGTGATCGACAGCCGCCACGACAGCACGCGGCGGGTTGCCCAGTCGAGCACGACAGCCAGATAGACGAAGCCACGGGCCATCGGGATGTAGGTGATGTCCATCGCCCACACATGGTTCGGCCGCGTGATTGTCATCCCACGAAGTAGATACGGATAGATCTTGTGGCCGGGCTCGGGCTTCGTCGTGCGCGGCCGGCGATAGAGCGCCTCTATCCCCATCCGCTTCATGAGCGTCTTCACATGCCGGCGCCCGACCTTGCACCCCTCGGCGGCCAGCAGACCTCGCAACATCCGCGAACCGGCGAAGGGGAACTCCAGATGCAGCCGGTCGAGGCGACGCATGATCGCAAGGTCGGCTTCCGGCACCGGACGTGGCAGGTAGTAGACGCTGCCACGGCTGATGTTGAGAACTTCCGCCTGTTTCGTGATCGGGAGATCGTGCGCACGGTCGATCATCGTTTTGCGCTCAGCAATCCCGCCTTGGTGAGCGCACCCTCTAAAAAATCATTCTCCAGCGTCAGCTCTCCAATCTTGGCGTGCAGCGACTTCACGTCGATGGCAGGCGGCGTCGCTCCATTGCCGCTGCCTGGACCGAAAACATCGGCAGCCCCGCCCTCAAGCTGAGCCTTCCACGTCGTGATCTGATTGGGGTGAACGTCGAACTGTTCCGCAAGCTCAATCAGCGTTCGATCGCCCTTGATGGCGGCAAGCGCTACCTTAGCCTTGAAGCCCGGTGTGTGGTTCCGGCGCGGTCGTCTTGTCATGGTCTCTCCTGATTCGCGGGGCACAGCGTGCCCGCCGTCAGGCAGAAATTCCACTTATCGCCCTGTGCAGTTTTCTGGGACCGGCTCTGA
>CAISIV010000032.1 GCA_903885555.1 uncultured Hyphomicrobiales bacterium | reverse complement strand
GACAACATCGTCTATATCGGCGATCTGATCCAGAAAACCGAAGCCGAAATGCTGCGCACGCCGAACTTCGGCCGCAAGTCGCTCAACGAGATCAAGGAAGTGCTGGCGCAGATGGGTCTGCATCTCGGCATGGAAGTGCCGGGCTGGCCGCCGGAAAACATCGAAGAGCTCGCCAAGCGCTTCGAAGACCACTACTAGAAATTTCTCGGACCGGGCGATGCCCGGTTCGATCTTTTAGCCGCCTTCCGCGGCGTGCCGGAATAGTCCGGTGCATATAGGATAGAGGCAGGGAGTTTTCGCGATGCGTCACGGAAAAGTTTATCGCAAGTTAGGTCGTCATTCTTCGCACCGTATGTCGATGTTCGCGAACATGGCTGCTTCGCTGATCAAGCACGAGCAGATCATCACGACTCTGCCGAAGGCAAAAGAGCTTCGCCCGATCGTCGAGAAGCTGATCACGATCGGCAAGAAGGGCGATCTCGCCGCTCGCCGTCAGGCGATCTCGGAACTGCGCGACATCAAGATGGTCAAGAAGTTGTTCGACGTTCTGGCGCCGCGCTACAAGGATCGCGCCGGCGGTTACACCCGCGTGCTCAAGGCCGGCTTCCGCAAGGGCGACAACGCCGCGGTTGCCGTAATCGAGTTCGTCGATCGTGACGTCGATGCCAAGGGCCTCGATTCCGGTCCGGTGCAGGCCAAGCGCGTCGATGAAAACGAGACCGCCGCGGCGTAAGCCGTGCGAGCCTCACGAATTTTCAAAAGGGCGGCGCTCAGCGTCGCCCTTTTTGTTTGTCTGACAGCGCCGTTACATGCGGGTCCGGCGCAGGACCGCGCGCTGATCGAAGCCGCCGAGAGCGGCGATGTCATCGTTACGCGCAAACTTCTCGCCGAAGGCGCCAGTGTCAAAGCGCGCGACAGTGCAGGACGGACCGCGCTGCTCGCCGCGACGCACGCCAATCGCGTCGAGGTCGCGCGTATCCTGATTGCCGCCGGCGCCGACGTGAATGCCAAGGACAATATCGAGGACAGCGCCTTCCTCTACGCCGGTGCCGAAGGCCGCAATGAGATCCTCAAGATGACGCTGGCGGCGGGCGCCGATCTTAAATCGACAAACCGATACGGCGGCACCGCGCTGATCCCCGCGTCGCATCACGGCCACCCCGAGACCGTCAAAATCTTGCTCGGCACCACAATCGACAAGGACCACGTCAACAAGCTCGGCTGGACCGCGCTGCTGGAGGCGGTGATCCTCGGCGATGGCGGTCCGGTGCATACCGGGATCGTGCGGGACCTCGTTGCGGCCGGCGCCAAGGTCAACTTGGCCGACCGGGACGGCGTCACGCCTTTGGCCCACGCCCGCCGCCGCGGCTTTGCCGAGATGGCCGGCATCCTCGAAGCCGCCGGCGGCCGCTAATAAATCATTTGGGACAAGGGGCGGACCCCGTTGGCTGACGGTATTCCGTCACGCTATTGTAGCTGTTCTAAATTACGGAATGGCATGAAGGCGGGGGGATTGAAGATGATCCGTTTGATTCTGGCGGCGCTGGCTTTGACAGCGGCGATGAGTGGCGCGGCGAATGCGCAGTCCGACGCGGTCAAGCGCGGCGACTATCTGGTCAACACCATCATGACCTGCGGCAACTGCCACACGCCGAAAGGGCCGCCCGCGGCCATCGCCGGCAAGGATTTCTCCGGCGGGCTCACGTGGGATGAGCCGCCGTTCAAGGTGACGGCGCCGAACATCACGTCGGACAAGGAAACCGGCCTCGGCAGCTGGACCGACGCCGAGATCGTCACCGTGCTGCGGACCGGCAAGAACCGCAGCGGCGTGCAGATCGCCGAAGTCATGCCGACCGCTTTCTACGGCATCGTCACCGATAGCGACATGAAGGCGATTGTGGCCTATCTGCGCACGCTCGCGCCGGTGAAGAACACGGTGCCGGCGCCGATCTACAAAATGCAGATCCCGCATCATGCTTTCCCCGGTTCGGACAAGCCCTACACCGAGGCGATGATGAGCGACCCGGTGAAGAAGGGTTTCTATCTCGTCACCATCGGCCACTGCATGGAGTGCCATACGCCGATGGGGCCGCGTGGCCGCGAATTCGCCGACAAGCTGGGTGCCGGCGGCTTCGAGTTCACGGGCCCCTGGGGCAAGTCGGTCTCGCGCAACATCACCTCGAGCAAGACCAAGGGCATCGGCGCCTGGACCGACGCCGAGATCAAAACCGCGGTCACCACGGGCAAGAGCAAGGATGGCAGCCCGCTCAAGCCGCCGATGGGTTATCCGCATTACGCCAAGATGACCGACGCCGACCTGACGGCCGTCGTGGCCTATCTGCGGACCGTACCGGCCAAGGAATAGCGGCCGCGCGGGCGGGGAGAGCGGGGGCTGCGGCCTTCAATTAGCCCCGTATCAGGCCTATATCTCGGGTCTTCGCCGGGATTCGATGCCATGCGCCTGACGCCCATTTTTGCCGCTGTTTTGACCGCCGTTGCGGCTTTCGCGACGGCTGCTGTTGCGCAGGAACGCCGCGTGCCGAACGCCGGCGAACTGCGGCTGTCCTATGCGCCGGTGGTGCAGCGGGTCGCGCCCGCGGTGGTCAACGTCTATGCCGCCAAGACCGTGCAGCAGGTTCGCAATCCGCTGTTCGACGATCCGATTTTCCGCCGCTTTTTCGGCGCGCCGGGCGGCCCCGGCGGACAGAACCAGGTGCAGCGTTCGCTCGGCTCCGGCGTGATCGCGGACGCCTCGGGCCTCGTCGTCACCAATGTTCACGTCATCGAAGGCGCCGACGAGATCAAGGTATCGCTGGCCGACAAGCGCGAGTTCGAGGCGACCGTTGTCCTGAAGGACCCGCGCACTGACTTGGCCGTGCTGCGCCTCAAGGATCCGCGCGAGAAATTTCCGTTTCTCGATTTCGCCAATTCAGACGCGCTCGAAGTCGGCGACATCGTGCTGGCCATCGGCAATCCCTTTGGCGTTGGCCAGACGGTGACGCACGGCATCGTCTCGGCGCTGGCGCGCACGCAAGTCGGCATCTCCGACTATCAATTCTTCATCCAGACCGACGCCGCGATCAATCCCGGCAATTCCGGGGGCGCGCTGGTCGATCTCACCGGCAAACTGGTCGGCGTGAATACCGCAATTTTCTCGCGCTCGGGCGGCTCGCAAGGCGTCGGCTTCGCGATTCCCGCCAACATGGTGCAGGTCGTTCTCGCTTCGGCAAAGAGCGGCGGCAGCGCGGTCAAGCGGCCCTGGCTCGGCGCCAAGCTGCAGGCGGTGACGCCGGAAATCGCCGACAGCATGAGCTTGAAACGTCCGGCCGGCGCGCTGATCGCGAGCATCGCCGGTAACAGCCCGGCTGCGCAGGCCGGGTTGAAGGCAGGCGACGTCATCATCTCCGTCGATGGCCAGCCGGTCGACGATCCCAATGCCTTCGACTACCGCTTCGCGACGCGGCCGCTTGGCGGCAGCGCCAAGCTCGGCGCCTTGCGCGCCGGCAAGGAAGTCGTCGTCTCCATCGCCTTGCAGACCGCGCCCGAGACACCGCGCGACGAACTCATCATCCGCTCGCGCTCGCCGTTCTCCGGCGCCAAGGTCGCAAACCTGTCGCCGGCGCTGGCCGACGAACTGCAGGTGCAGAATGCCGACAACGGCGTCGTCATTGTCGACGTCGATAACGGTTCCTATGCCAGCAATCTGGGTTTCCAGCGTGGCGATGTGATCGAGGAGGTCAATGGCGAGAAGATCGCCAAGACCCGCGATCTCGAGCGCGTCAGCAAGACGCCAAGCCCCGGCTGGCGCATCAACATCATTCGCGGCGGCCAGAAGATTTCCGCGGTATTCAACGGATGAGCCCGCGCGCCAAAGCGGGCCCGACCTTGTTTGCGGCCGCGGGCCTCGACAAGGATGCGCCGCGCCCGCTGGCCGACAAGCTGCGCCCGCAAAAATTGAGCGAAGTGGTGGGGCAGGACCATCTGCTCGGGCCGGATGGCGTGCTGACGCGCATGCTGGAGACGCGCTCGCTCGGTTCGCTGGTATTCTGGGGACCGCCCGGCACCGGCAAGACCACCGTAGCGCGCCTGCTGGCGCAGGAAACCGACCTGCATTTCGAGCAGATTTCAGCGGTGTTTTCCGGCGTTGCCGATCTCAAGAAGGTGTTCGACGCCGCGCGTGACCGCCGCGATAGCGGCAAGGGCACGCTGCTGTTCGTCGACGAGGTGCATCGCTTCAACCGGGCGCAGCAGGACAGTTTCCTGCCGGTAATGGAAGACGGCACCATCGTACTCATTGGTGCGACAACAGAAAACCCGTCGTTTGAACTCAACGCCGCGCTTTTGTCGCGGGCGCGGGTGCTGGTCTTTAAATCGCTCGATGCCGAAGCGGTTGAAAAGCTTCTCAAACGCGCCGAGGAGATCGAAGGCAAGCCGTTGCCGCTCGATGCGGACGCGCGCGCCATGTTCGAGCGCATGGCCGATGGCGACGGGCGCGCCGCGCTGACGCTCGCCGAAGAAGTCTGGCGTGCCGCCCGCAAGGGCGAGGTGTTCGATTCCATCAAGCTACAGGACATCGTGCAGCGCCGCGCGCCGATCTACGACAAGGCGCAGGACGGCCACTACAATCTGATCAGCGCGTTGCACAAGTCGGTGCGCGGTTCCGATCCCGATGCCGCATTGTATTATCTTTGCCGCATGCTGGATGCCGGCGAGCCGCCGCTCTACATCGCTCGCCGTGTCGTGCGCATGGCGATCGAGGATATAGGTCTTGCCGATCCGCAGGCTCTGGTGATGGCCAATGCGGCGAAAGAGGCTTTCGATTTTCTCGGCAGTCCCGAAGGCGAACTCGCCATCGCGCAGGCCGTGATCTATTGCGCCACCGCGCCGAAATCGAACGCCGGTTACGCCGCATACGGCGCCGCGATGCGCGCCGCCAAGGAGGCGGGCTCGCTGCTGCCGCCCAAGCACATTCTCAACGCGCCGACCACATTGATGAAGACCGAAGGCTATGGCCGCGGCTATGCCTACGACCACGATCAGGACGAGGCCTTCTCCGGCCAGAATTACTTCCCGGACGCATTGCCCCGGCAGCAGTTCTACAGCCCGGTCGAACGCGGTTTTGAGCGCGAAATCAGGAAGCGGCTGGATTACTGGGAAAAGCTGAGGAAGGAGCGGGGCACATGAGCGTCGATCTCGGTTCTTACTTCAAACGCGTCGGCTATTCCGGTGGCCGCGAGCCGACGCTTGCCACGTTGCGCGAGTTGCACGGCCTACATCCGCAGGCGATCCCGTTCGAAAATCTCGATCCGCTGCTCGGCCGTCCGGTGCGGCTCGATGCAGCGTCTCTCGAGAAAAAACTCGTGCATGACGGTCGTGGCGGCTACTGCTTCGAGCAAAACTTACTGTTCGCGCATGTGTTGCGCGCGCTCGGCTTCACGGTGCGTGAGGCCTCCGCGCGCGTGCGCTGGGGTGTGCCGCCGGAGGTGAAGACGCCGCGCGTGCATGCTTTGCTGATTGTCGACGTCGAGGACGAGCAATATCTCGTCGATGTCGGTTTCGGCGGCAACGTCGCGACCGGACCTTTGTTGCTGAAATCGCGCGACGAACAGACGACGCCGCATGAGCCTTTCCGTCTGGTCTCGGACGGGGGCCACGTCGTGGTCGAAGCCAAGCTCGCCGGCACATGGGCCAGCCTCTATGCCACCGACCTCTCCGAAACCGTGCCGGAGGATTTCGAGATGGGCAGTTGGTTTACTTCGGCGCATCCCGAGTCGATCTTCGTCAACGGGCTGATGGCGGCGCGCTGCGAGCCGGACTGCCGCTATGCCTTCAAGAACAACGAACTTGCGGTGCATCGGCTCCATAACGGCACCGAAAAGCAAGTCTTGCGCACCGTGCCCGAGCTGCGTGATGCACTCACAGACCTGTTGCGGGTGAAATTGCCGGATGATCCCGCTCTTGAACCGGCGCTGCGGCGTCTTGTGGAAATGGGATCGTAAGGCAGGACGAATGAGGGTTTTGGGGTGCGCTGGGGCGTTTTTGGCTCTTTTGTCTCTGAATGTTGGTCCGGGCTACGCATCTGACAGCCTTAACGGCCGCTGGGCGGTCGATCCGGACGCCTGCTGGGGCGATAGCACGGTGCCGGCGCGTTCACCCTTTGTGGTTTCCAGCTATGCGGTGCGCTGGCTGGGCGATACATGCCGGGTCGGACGCATGTATAAGACCGGCGAGACGATCCACGTCCAGGCGACATGCTGGAGTTCGGACGGCGACCGCACCATCCCGGTGTCGATGACGCCGCATGCCGGCAAACTGGCGGTGGTTTGGAATCGCGGCGCAAAGGCTGATTTACAACGCTGCCCGTAAGGGCCGCGAATTTTATTGAACTGGATATCTGAGATGAGAATGCGCAAAGGCGGCTACGGCGGCGGTAAAAGCGCCGGCGGCAAGGTTGAACGCAAGCTGGGCAAGGCCCCGGCGCCGCGCGGCCGCGGGCAGGGACGTGATCGCGACGAACGTAACAAGGAGCGCTCGAAAAAGCGCTTCGAAGAGCGTCTGACGGTCCGCCAGTCCGACCGCGCCAACAAACAGTTGCCGAAGCGGGGCGGCGCCAAAGGCCGCGCCTCTGCCGATCGTCCGCCGCGCGACATGGCGCTCGCCGCGCCGCCGCCGCCACCGGCAGCTCCCGCCAAGCCGACGTTCTTTTCGTCCGCCGTGCAGAACATCACCGTGACGCCCGACGAGAACAACATGCGCGTCGACCGCTTTTTCGAAGCGCGGTTTAGCGGCCTGTCGTTCAGCCACATCCAGCGCATCATCCGCAAAGGCGAAGTGCGCGTCGATGGCAAGCGCACCGAACCCAAGAGCAGGCTCGAAGCTGGTCAGGTGGTTCGCGTGCCGCCGCTGCAACTCGAGCAGCCCAAGCCGCGCGATGACGCGCCGCAGGCGATGAAGGATCGCGACTTCATCCGCTCGATCACGTTGTTCGAAGACGACGACGTGCTGGTGCTCAACAAGCCGATGGGGCTCGCCGTGCAGGGCGGTTCCGGCACCACGCAGCATATTGACGGCATGCTCGGCGCGCTGCGCGGCCAGCATGTCGATGCACAGCGTCCGCGACTCGTGCACCGGCTCGACAAAGATACGGCGGGCTGTCTGCTGGTGGCCAAGACACGTTTTGCCGCCGCGGCTTTGGCCAAAACTTTCCGCACCCGTTCGGCCCGTAAACTCTATTGGGCGCTGGTGGCCGGCGTGCCGAAGCCGAAGCAGGGCCGGGTGTCGACCTATCTGGCCAAGCAGCAGGAGGAGGAAGACTCCTACATGCGCATCGCGCAACACGGCGAACGCGATGCCGTGCATGCCGTGACCTATTACGCCGTGGTCGAAACCGCGGCGCAAAAGCTTGCCTGGATTTCGCTCAAGCCCGTGACCGGCCGCACGCATCAGCTGCGCGCCCACATGGCCCATGTCGGCAATCCGATCATCGGTGATCCGAAATACTTCAATATCGAGAACTGGGAATTGCCCGGCGGCATCCAGGCCAAGCTGCATCTGCTGGCGCGGCGCATCGTCGTGCCGCATCCGCGCGGCGGCATCATCGACGCCACCGCGCCACTACCGCCGCATATGGCGCAGTCGTGGAACCTGCTCGGTTTCGACGCAACGCGCTACGACCCCATCGAGGATGCGCCCGAGGAGGAGTAGCGGCCCCGCCGCGGGGTTCCTACTTATCAGGAATGGTCCGCCAGGCTCTGCTCACAGGCTTGCTGATGCTGACAGCCGTTGTGTCAGCGACACCTTCTCACGCCCAATCCGACGATGACCGCTACACCATCATGCGGCCAGAGACGCCCGAACCGTGGCTGCTGCCAAAATATAAATCGCCGCGCGGCACGCGCCGGCACGTCGTGACGCCCGAGAAAATTCCCGAGCCGCAGACACGCACCACCACAGTGCCGCCGCCGATGCTGGTGCCGCAGACCGGGCAGGTACTGCCGAATATCCCGACGATTTCAGGCGCCGGCCCGCGCGGCGCTGAGACGTCGCAGGACCGCGCCGTACGTTGCGCGAACCAGGCGGGCGTCTACGGTTCGGCGGCTGGAAATCCCAGCGGCTATGTGAACAGCTGCATCAACCAGTAGCGCGCGGCAGAACTAAATCTCTTCCTTCACCTGGGCATAGGAAATCGCGGCAAACAAAGCCGTGCCGCCGATGATGTTGCCGATCAGCACCGGCACGAAGAACTGGATCAGCATCCGCCACCATTCCAAGTCGCCGGCCAGCACCAGCATGTTGGCTTCCATCGAGCCGGCAACGATATGCGTGAAGCCGCCGATGGCGATCAGATAGGTCATCAGCGTGATCACGGCGAATTTCGCGCTTTCGGCGGAGGGGATCATCCACACCATGGCGGCGATCAGAAAACCCGATGTGACGCCGTGGAACAGCATTTCCGTCCATGACAGCGCCAGCAAATCGCGGCTGATCTCCTGCATGCCCTGCAAAAGTTCGGCCGGCAGCGCCGGTGTGAAGGTGCAGAAAATCGCTGCGAACAATGTGCCGCAGAAATTCGCGGCGAGCACGATCAGCCACAGCCGCGCCATGCGCCAGACGGTCTTCGGCGTCAGATTTTTCAGCACTGGCAGCACGGCGGTGATCGTGCTTTCGGTGAACAGCTGCTGATTGCCGAGCACGACCATCAGGAAGCCGACGCAATAGCCGAGCTTCGACACCAGCGGCTGCCAGTCGGCCTCGGGCAGGTGCTCTTCCAGAATGGCCTGCGCCAGCAGCGAGAAGCTGATCGAGAGCCCGGCGGCAACGCCCGACCACCACAGCGACGTCGTGGGGCGGGCCATCTCATCTTCGCCGAGGCGGCGCACCACTTCGTAGATTACGGGCGTACGCGGCGCCGACATCTCCTCGACGTCGTGCACTTCCTGGGCGCTGATGCCCTTGGTGACGCCGCGACCGGGCCGCTTTGACTTGGCAGCCGTCATCGCGCGGGCGCTTGCTGAATGCTCATGGCCGGTAACGTGTCCGGCTGGGCTGGGTTCCATGCCCGGAACTGCGGCCTCTTGACAGGCAACCAAAAGGTTGCATATTGTGATTATGGATGCAGTGTTCAAAGCGCTGGCCGACGAAAGCCGCAGGGATCTGCTCGATCACCTGCGGGCCGACAACGGCCAGACCCTGGGCCAGCTTTGCGCAGGCCTGCCGGCGATGACCCGGCAGGCTGTCAGCAAGCATCTCGGCATCCTCGAAGAGGCGAACCTGGTCGCGACAGTGAAACGGGGCAGGGAAAAGCTGCACTACCTCAATCCGGTGCCGATCCATGAGATCGGCGAACGCTGGATCGGGAAATTCGAACGCTCCCGCTTGCAGGCGCTGAGCGACATGAAAAATGCACTCGAACAGGAGAAGAGTGATGAGTAAGCCGAGTTTCGTCTACGTCACCTACATTCGCACCACGCCCGAAAAAGTCTGGGCGGCGCTGACCGACCCCGTGACGATGAGAAAGTACTGGTTCGGCGCGTTTGCTGAGACTGACTGGAAGCCAGGTTCGCCGTGGACGCTCAAGTTCGACGACGGCCGGGTCGCGGACGCCGGTGAAATTCTTGAATCCGAGCCGCCGAAGCGTCTCGTCATCCGCTGGCGCAACGAATGGAAAGAGGAAATCAAGGCCGAAGGCTGGTCACGCTGCACCATGACCATCGAGCCGTATCAAGGCGTTGCCCAACTCACCATCCGCCACGAGCTCGAAGGCGACGGCACCAAATTTATCGAGGCGGTGTCAGGTGGCTGGCCCAGAATCCTTTCAAACCTCAAGTCTCTTCTCGAAACCGGGGCTGTGGCGTACGAGACCAAGGCCTGAAGCATGGTCGATGTTTCGACATTCAAACCGAACACGGTCTACGTCACCTACATCGCGGCGGCGCCGGAGAAGGTCTGGCAGGGTCTCACCGATCCGGCCTTCACCAGGCAGTTTTTCGGCGGCCTCGCCGTGGACGTCGAGCCGAGTGTAGGCGGGGCGTTCCGGATGCTCACACCGGACGGCAGCACACACATCAGCGGCGAGGTGGTCGAATGGTCGCCGCCGCGCCGCTTTTCCTGCACCTGGATTGTCCAAAGCATGCCGGGCTTTCCTGAACTTCCGGCCTGCCTCGTCACCTATGATATCGAGCAGGCCGGCGAGGCCGTGCGGCTGACGATGACGGAAGCCCACAGTTGGGACATTCTGGATGCCATCCTCTCCGGCGGGCGCCAGGGCTGGCCGGCGATCCTGTCCAGCCTCAAGAGCCTGCTGGAGACCGGTAACCCTCTCTCCATCAAAATGGAGCCGCCCCGGGAAATGCTGGAAGCCGTCAAGGCCCTGAGGAAATAGGGGAAAACAGGTCCGGTCCGGTCTGTGGGTACGTGGTTCCGCTAGGAGTTTATCAACGTCTTGGCGGCTATTCTCGATACTACAGGACCGTCTCGGAGTATTGATGGACACGCGACCCGCCAGCGAAACGACCTTTGACACCTTGGCATCGGATTTGAAGCCGGTCGCGGTCACGCGCTGGACGGCGCAGCTCGCCGATCCGGAATGCGAAAAGGATTTCCGGCGCTACCGGCTGGCCGACGACCGCCGCCGTGCCAAGCTGCTGATGTGTCTGGTCTCGATTGCCGGCGTTTGCAGTTTCCTGATAGAATTGTATGCCTACTTGGGAAACGGAGGCAGGTTTGCGACACTGGTGCCAGCGTTCATCTCTATCTGGGTGCCGCTTGGTATTCTACTGATCGTGCGACGCGTCGGCGCGCCGCAATTGCTTGAAATGCTGATGGTTGCGAGCGGCGTGGTCGGAACGATCACGCGGCTGAGCGGTCTGTCGATGAATCCTTCGCTCACGGTGATGTGGACGACCATGATGGTCGGCATCGTGCTGCTGATCTATCTCTATCTGCCGCTCCGTCTGGTCGTGTCGATCGGGCTGGCTGCTGTCTTCTCGATCGTGGCGCCGGTGTGGTGGACAATTGCGCAGGGCGACTTGCTGACGACCGACGTGATGCTGCGCGGTCTCACCTGGCTGGCACTCGCGAACGCACTCGGTTTTATCGCCGCTAATTCTTTGCAACGCAGTCTGCGCATCCAGTTTGCGCAGAGCTTGTTGCTGCAACGCCTGCTGTCGACCGACTCGCTGACCAATATCGCCAATCGCCGCCGCTTCGACGATGTACTGGCGCAGGAATGGCGCCGCTGCAGTCGCGCCGGCGCGCCACTGTCGCTGCTGATGATCGACGTCGACCACTTCAAGGCCTTTAACGACCACTGCGGTCACGTACAGGGCGACGAGGCGCTGCGTCAGGTGGCCAGGCTCTTGGGCGAAAACGCCAAGCGTCCTGGCGATCTCGTCGCGCGCTATGGCGGCGAGGAATTCGTTTGCCTGCTGCCGTCGATCGGCGTTGCCGGCGCGGCCCGGGTCGCCAAAAAACTGGTCGAGGCCGTGCGCAAGGCCAATATCGCGCATCCGCGCTCGCCTTTGGGGCCGCGGCTGACCATCAGTGTCGGCTCGGCGACTGCCGACGATCTGTCAGGCGATCCGCTGGCGCTGGTCGCCTTTGCCGACAAGCTGCTTTACTCCGCCAAGGCGAGCGGCCGCGATCAGGTGACGGTCGGGCATTTAACGCCGCCGGTTGCCGCCAAGGCGGCCTAGGCGCTCGCGGCGTCCAGAGCGGCAATATCGGCTGCGGCAAGCTTCAACGACGCCGCTTTCAGAATTTCACCAAGCTGCTTGAGGTTTGTGGCGCTGACGATCGGCGCTGTGACGCTCGGGCGCGCCATCAGCCAGGCCAGCGACACCTGCGCCGGCGTCGCGCCGTGGCGGGCGGCGACTTCATCGAGCGTCTTCAGGACCCGCAAGCCCCGGGCATCGAAATAGTGTTTCACCTTGCCGCCGCGCGCCGGATTTTTCGCCGCTTCCTCGGCCGAGCGGTACTTGCCGGTGAGAAATCCGGCCGCCAGCGAATAATAGGTCACGACGCCGATCTTTTCGCGTAGGCAGAGCGCCTCGTAGTCGGATTCAAACGGCTTGCGATCGTAGAGATTGTAGTTCGGCTGCAGGCTTTGATAGCGGGGCAGGCCGAGCCGGTCGCTCGAAGCCAGCGACTCCGTGAGCCGGGCTGCGGCCATGTTCGAGGCGCCGATGGCGCGGACTTTACCCTGCGCGATCAGTTGGCCGTAGGCGGATAGCGTCTCATCCGTCGGCGTATTCGTGTCGTCGAAATGCGACTGGTAGAGATCGATGCAGTCGGTCTGCAGCCGCTTCAACGAGTCCTCGGCCTGACGCAGGATGTACTCCTTCTTCAGGCTCATGCCGCCGCCCATGTCGGCGCCGACCTTGGTCGCAATCACGATCTTGCCACGCTTGCCGCTGCGCTTGATCCAGTTGCCGATGATGGTTTCTGACTCGCCGCCTTCATGGCCGGGCACCCAGCGCGAATAGCTGTTGGCGGTGTCGATGGCATTAAAGCCCGCATCGGCAAAGGCGTCGAGCAAAGCGAACGAGGTCTTCTCGTCGGCGTTCCAGCCGAACACATTGCCACCGAGCATGATCGGGGCGATGTGCAGATCGGATTGACCGAGCCTGCGCAATTCCATGAGGACTAAAGCCTACCGCAGGCTGGCGTTGATCTTGTCGAGCGTGCCCTGACCGGGACACAGTTCGCCCGCTTCCAGACGGTTGAGCGGGGTCGCCACCGTGTCGAGATGGTCGTGCAGGTCTGCGCCTTCCTTGTCCATATAGAGCAGGCCGGTGACGATCTGACCCTTGGCGGCGTGCTTCTGCAGGAAGCCCATCGCGGAGGTGCGGTCGTGGATGTCGTAGTCGGCGTCGAGCTTGCGTAGCGCCAGTTTCGAGCCGTCATGCTGTTCGACGATCTCGACCGTGCCGGGTTCGTATTTCACTTCGATCGGCATGCGTGATGAGATGAAATCGAGCTTGTTGACCGCCTCGTTGTGCTCGCGCACGAAATCGAAGCTCTTGGTCGAGCCGGCGTGATTGTTGAAGGCGACGCAAGGGGAGATGACGTCGATGAACGACGCGCCCTTGTGCTGGATCGCCGCCTTGATGATCGGCACCAGCTGATGCTTGTCGCCGGAGAAGGAGCGGGCGACGAAACCGGCGCCGAGCTGCAGCGCCATGGCGACGAGATCGATGGAATTGTCGGTGTTGACGACGCCACGTTTGGATTTCGAACCGCGGTCGGCGGTGGCCGAGAACTGGCCCTTGGTCAGGCCGTAAACGCCGTTGTTCTCGACGATATAGGCCATGTTGACGCCGCGCCGCAGCGCATGGGCGAACTGGCCGAAGCCGATCGACGCGCTATCGCCGTCGCCCGACACGCCGAGATAGATCAGATCGCGGTTGGCGAGGTTGGCGCCGGTCAGCACCGACGGCATGCGGCCGTGCACCGAGTTGAAGCCGTGCGAATTGCCGAGGAAGTAGGTCGGCGTCTTCGACGAGCAACCGATGCCGGAAATCTTGGCGACGCGGTGCGGCTCGATCGACAGCTCGAAGCAGGCCT
>CAISIV010000031.1 GCA_903885555.1 uncultured Hyphomicrobiales bacterium | reverse complement strand
TCGTTGTCGAGTCGCCTTCCAAGGCGAAGACGATCAACAAGTATCTTGGTCCCGGCTACGAGGTTTTGGCCTCGTTCGGGCATATCCGCGACCTGCCGGCCAAGGATGGCTCGGTCGATCCGGATAATGACTTCAAGATGCTTTGGGAGGTCGACCCGCAGTCGCAGAAGCGGGTGAACGACATCGCCCATGCCCTGAAAGGGGCCGACACCCTCATTCTGGCGACCGACCCGGATCGCGAAGGCGAAGCCATTTCCTGGCACGTCCTCGAGGCGCTGAACGAGAAAAAGGCGATCAAGTCCCAGAAGATCGAACGCGTCGTCTTCAATGCCATCACCAAGCAGTCGGTGACCGAGGCGATGAAGCATCCCCGCGCCATCGACGGCGCGCTGGTCGATGCCTACCTCGCCCGCCGCGCGCTCGATTACCTCGTCGGCTTCACGCTCTCGCCGGTGCTGTGGCGCAAGCTTCCGGGCGCCCGCTCGGCCGGCCGCGTGCAGTCGGTCGCGCTGCGTCTGGTCTGCGATCGCGAACTGGAAATCGAACGCTTCATCGCCAAGGAATACTGGTCGATCGTCGCCAAGCTCGAGACGCCGCGCGGCGACGCCTTCGAAGCGCGCATCACCGGCGCCGACGGCCAGAAACTTCAGCGCCTCGATATCGGCACTGGCGTTCAGGCCCACGATCTTAAAAACGCACTGGAAGGCGCCAAGTTCGTCGTCTCCTCGGTCGAAGCCAAGCCGGCGCGGCGCAATCCGCCGCCGCCGTTCACCACCTCGACCATGCAGCAGGAAGCCAGCCGCAAGCTTGGCTTTGCGCCGGCGATTGCCATGCGCCTGGCGCAGCGGCTGTACGAAGGCGTCGAGATCGACGGCGAGACCACCGGTCTCATCACCTATATGCGTACCGACGGCATCGACATCGCGCCGGAAGCGATCGCCGACATCCGCTCCATGATCGGCAAGAACTACGGCAAGGAATACGTACCGGGTTCGCCGCGTACCTATCAGAACAAGTCGAAGAACGCGCAGGAAGCCCACGAAGCCGTGCGC
This sequence comes from uncultured Hyphomicrobiales bacterium, assembly GCA_903885555.1. Taxonomy (GTDB): domain Bacteria; phylum Pseudomonadota; class Alphaproteobacteria; order Rhizobiales; family Xanthobacteraceae; genus Pseudolabrys. The sequence continues at coordinate 25,230 of CAISIV010000031.1, read as the reverse complement.
CCCACCTCGCCGTCCCGCACGCCCGCCGAAGTCGCCAAATATGTCGACCGCGATCAGGCCCGCCTTTACGAGCTGATCTGGAACCGCGCCGTCGCCAGCCAGATGGAATCCGCCGAACTCGAGCGCACCACCGTCGATATTCTCGCCACCAACGGCCCGCGCAACATCGAAATGCGCGCGACCGGCCAGGTCGTGAAGTTCGACGGCTTCCTGACGCTCTATCAGGAAGGCGTCGACGAAGCCGCCGAGGACGAAGATTCAAAGCGCCTGCCGGCGATGTCGGAAAAGGAAACGCTGGCCAAGCAGTCGATCGACGCCGCCCAGCATTTCACCGAACCGCCGCCGCGCTTCTCGGAAGCCGCCCTCGTCAAGCGCATGGACGAACTCGGCATCGGCCGTCCGTCGACCTACGCGTCGATCCTGCAGGTGCTGCAGGACCGCGGCTATGTCCGCATCGACAAGAAGCGCCTCATTCCGGAAGACAAAGGCCGCGTCGTCGTCGGCTTCCTGGAGAGCTTCTTTCAGAAATATGTCGAATACGATTTCACCGCCTCGCTCGAAGAGCAGCTCGACAAGGTGTCGAACAATGAGCTGAACTGGAAAAAGGTTCTGGAAGACTTCTGGACCGGCTTCATCGGCGCGGTCAACGACATCAAGGAACTGCGCATCACGCAGGTGCTCGATGCGCTCAACGACCTGCTCGAGCCGCACATCTTCCCGGCCCGCGAGGATGGCGCGCCCGTGCGGCAGTGCCCGCAATGCGGCAACGGCCAGCTCTCGCTGAAAGTTGGTCGCTTCGGCGCCTTCATCGGCTGCTCGAACTATCCGGAATGCCGCTTCACGCGGCAGATGACGCCCGGCGCCGGGGGCCAGCAGGCCACCAAGGTGCTCGGCACTGATCCGGTCACCAATCTCGAAGTCACGCTGCGCGGCGGACGCTTCGGCACCTATCTGCAGCTCGGCGAAGAAATCAAAGCGCCGAAGCTCAAGAAGGGTCAGAAGAAAGATCCCGACGCGCCGGAGCCTTCGAAGCCGAAACGCGCCAGCCTGCCGAAAGGCGTGCAGGCCGAAGACGTCGATCTCGAAAAGGCCCTCGCCCTTCTCTCGCTGCCGCGCGAAGTCGGCATCTCGCCGGAAGACGGCGAACCGATTTTGGCCGGCGTCGGACGGTTTGGTCCTTACGTCAAACACGGCAAGGTCTATGCGAGTCTGGAAGCCGACGACGACGTACTTACGGTCGGCCTCAACCGCGCCATCCATCTGATCGCGGAAAAGATCGCCAATCCGAAAAAGGGCGGCCGCCGCTTCGGCGCCGATCCCGGCAAGGCGCTGGGCGATCATCCCGACAAGGGCGGCCCCATTGTCGTCAAGAACGGCCGCTACGGTGCTTACGTCAGTCACAACGGCATCAATGCCACGCTGACCGGCGACAAGACGCCGGAAACCGTGACGCTCGACGAAGCCGTGGTGCTGCTCGACGCCCGCGCAGCCCTCGTCGGCAGTTCGCCGAAGGGCCGCCGTGCTGCCGGCCGCAAGACCGGTGCCGCCAAGGCCGCAGGCTCCGAGGCCAAGCCCGACAGCCGGGCCAAAAAGCCGGCCGCGGCCAAGCCGAAAAAGGCCGCCGCAAAGCCCAAGGCCAAGCGCGCGCCCAAGGCGACCGCAGCCGAGTAGCTAGCGCACGCGGCCTGCGATCATTACATTCACACTTATGAGCGCCCGGATTTTCCGGGCGCCGGATACCCTATTTTGAACAAGCCCCCTAAAAGAACACCCTCTCTCCCTTCCAAGGCTGACATTCTCGCTTTCATCGCCGCCCAAAAGGGCAAAGTCGGCACCCGCGAAATCGCCCGGGCCTTCGGTCTAAAAAATGCGATGCGCGCCGAACTCAAGCGCATCCTGCGCGAACTCGGCGACGACGGCGCCGTCGAGAAGAAGCGTCACAAGCTCCATCACCCCGGCACCCTTGCCTCCACTGTGCTCGCCGACGTCACCGCGCGCGACCGCGACGGCGATGTGATCGCCACGCCCGACGAATGGGACGAAGTCGCGCACGGCCCCGCTCCCAAAATCCGCATCCATCAGCCGCGCAAAATGAAGCCCGGCGAAGCCGCCGGCATCGGCGACCGCGTGCTGCTGCGTATCGAGGAAATCGAGGAAGACGACGGCATTCGCCACTCCGGCCACGTCATCAAGATCATCGACCGGCCGAAGCAACGCATCGTCGGCGTCTTCCGCAAGAACGCCAATGGCGGCGGCCGCATCGAATCCGTCGACAAGAAGATGCTCGGCAAGGAAATCGCCATTCCCACCGGCGCGACCAACGACGCCGAAGACGGCGATCTGGTCGCGGTCGAAACCAGCCGCGCACCGCGGCTCGGCCTGCCGACCGGACGCATCGTCGAACGCCTCGGTTCGCTCGCCAGCGAGAAAGCGATCAGCCTGATCGCCATTCACGCCCACCAGATCCCGGACGTATTCCGGCGCGAAACGATTGTCGAAGCGGAAGCCGCCAAGCCGGCCACGCTCTCGGGCCGCGAGGATTGGCGTAAGCTGCCGCTGATCACCATCGATCCGCCCGACGCCAAGGACCACGACGACGCCGTGCATGCCGAAGCCGATACGTCGGGCAGCAACGATGGCGGCTTCATCCTTACCGTCGCCATCGCCGACGTCGCGCATTACGTCACGCCCGGATCGGCGCTCGACCGCGAAGCTCTGGTGCGCGGCAATTCCGTCTACTTTCCGGACCGCGTCGTGCCGATGCTGCCGGAACGTATATCCAACGATCTGTGCTCGCTTCGCCCGCTGGAAGATCGCGCGGCGCTGGCCGTGCGCATGGTGATCGGCCAGGACGGACGGAAACGATCACATACGTTCCACCGCATCATGATGAAATCGGCGGCCAAGCTGTCGTACCAGCAGACGCAGGCGGCCATCGACGGCCGTCCCGACGACACCACCGGCCCGCTGATGGCGACGGTGCTGAAACCGCTCTATGCCGCCTATGACGCTCTCAAGCGCGCCCGCGAGGAGCGCCAGCCGCTCGACCTCGATATTCCTGAGCGCAAGATTTTGCTGAAGCCCGACGGCACGGTCGACCGCGTCATCGTTCCGGAACGGCAGGATGCCAACAAGCTGATCGAGGAATTCATGATCCTCGCCAACGTCGCCGCCGCGGAGACGCTGGAAAAAGCGCGCATGCCGCTGATCTATCGCGTGCACGACGAACCTTCGATCGAAAAGCTCAATTCCTTGCGCGAATTCCTGGCGAGCCTGACGATCCCGCTCGCCAAAGCCGGCGCGCTGCGGCCCGAAGCCTTCAACCGAATCCTCGCCCAAGTGAAGGGTCACGACCGCGAACAACTGGTCAACGAAGTGGTGCTGCGTTCGCAGGCACAGGCCGAATATGCCGCCGAGAACTACGGTCACTTCGGCCTGAACCTGCGCCGCTACGCGCATTTCACCTCGCCCATCCGCCGCTATGCCGACCTTATCGTGCATCGCGGCCTGATCCGCGCGCTCAAGCTCGGATCGGACGGCCTGCCGGAATCCGCCGACTTCAAGGAACTGGCCGAGATCGGCGCGGAGATTTCCGCCACCGAACGCCGCGCCATGGTCGCCGAACGCGAAACCAAGGACCGGCTGATCGCGCACTTCCTCGCCGACCGCATCGGCGCGACGTTCGAAGGCCGCATTTCGGGCGTCACCGCATCCGGCCTGTTCGTGAAACTGAACGAGACCGGTGCCGACGGCTACATCCCGGCCCGCACCATCGGCGACGAATATTTCCGCTACGAGGAATCGCAGCGCGCCATGATCGGTAATCGTAGCGGCACGACCTACCGGCTCGGCGATGCCGCCACCGTCAAACTGGTGGAGGCTGCGCCCGTGGCCGGCGCGCTCCGCTTCGAGATTCTGTCCGAAGGCAGCAAGGGCAGCGGCGGCGGCGGACGCCGCTTTCCCAATTCGCAGCGGCGGCCTAAAAACATCGGCAGTCGCAAAGGCGGCAAGCATCGCAATAAGAACAAGCAACGGAAATCCTGATGAGCGACGAGCACGGCAAACGCCTGACCGACCGGATGACGGGTTCGGAACGCGATCAGTCATTCCCCGACAGCGAGCCGCGCGACGCCGCGACCATCATGCTGATCGACCGCGCCGGCCCCAAGCCGAAGGTGCTGATGGGCCGCCGCCACGCCGGGCACAAATTCATGCCGGGGAAATTCGTATTTCCGGGTGGCCGCATCGAGGCGCTGGATCGCAACATGGAGGCGGCCACCGAACTGCACCCCGATACCCAGACCAAGCTGCTGGAGCGGGTCGTCTCCCCGAGCGCCGAACTGGCGCGCGGGTTTGCGCTGGCCGCGGTGCGCGAGATGGCGGAAGAGACCGGTCTCCTGCTCGGCATCAAGAACGCCGACGCTCCCAAAACGCCGGCCGACGATTGGTCGGTTTTCGCCGAAGCCAAGATCTTCCCCGACCTGGCGCAGATGCATTTCATCGCCCGCGCCATCACGCCGCCGAAACGGCCCAAACGCTTCGACACCCGCTTCTTCACAGCCGACGCCACGCTGATCGCCCACAAGATCGACGGCGTCGTCAGCGAGACGTCCGAACTGGTCGAACTGGTGTGGATTCCCATCGAGGACGCCAAGCAACTCGATATGCCGGCCATCACCGGTGTGATTCTGGAGGAACTGGCGGCGCGCGTCGCTGCCGGCATGGCGCACAGCCTGCCGGTGCCCTTCTATTATATGCAGGACCAGAAGTTTCAGCGGGAACTGCTGTAAATACTGACAAAATCGGGCTTTCTTGACATTTGGGCGCTTGCCGCTAGGTTCCCGGCCAAAGGCGAGTTCGCCCCGCAAATTTGAGGATATCCTATGGCCAAGGCAGCCAGTCTGAAGATCAAGCTCGTGTCGAGCGCCGGCACCGGGCACTACTACGTGACCAAGAAGAACTCGCGCACGCAGACCGACAAGCTCAAGAAGAACAAGTACGATCCGGTCGCCAAGAAGCACGTCGAGTACACCGAATCCAAAATTAAGTAGTCGGACCTCATCGTTCGATGCAGCAAGGGCGCCCTCGAGGCGCCCTTCGCTTTTTGGGTGCCACCGGAGCATGTTCTTCTCGACCGGCGTCTAAACATGGAATGGCTTGGAATATTCAGGCCGTTGGGGACCTGATAGAGTCGAACCATCGAATTGCCCGGGAGAGCTTCATGTCCTTCGTTCGTTTTGCGTTTGCCGCCCTGCTTCTGCTGCCGCTGGCGATGTCCGACGCCCACGCCGAGGCCAAACATCGTCTGGCGCTGCAGATCAGCGACAACGATCCGGCCAAGATGAACGCTGTGCTCAACGTCGCCGCCAACGTCTCGAAGTATTATTCAGACAAGGGCGAAGAGGTCGACGTCCAGATCGTCGCCTTCAATGCCGGCCTGCATATGCTGCGCGAAGACACCTCGGCGGTGAAGCCGCGCCTGAAGTCCTTCAAGCAAGGCATGCCGAACGTCTCGTTCATGGCCTGCGAGAACACCCTCGAAGCCATGACCAAGACCGAAGGCAAGGAGCCGCCGCTGGTCGAGAATGCGACGCGCGTTCCGGCCGGTGTGGTGACGCTGATGGAGCTTGGCGAAAAAGGCTGGACCATCGTCAGGCCGTAAAAAGCCTTGCCCTAAAAGGTGACCGGCCGGAAGCGTCGCGAGGAGGCCCCTCGTTCGCTTCCAGCCGGCCGAACCCCACGGACCCAGGAGATGCGGCGGACCTGGGCAGCTCCGTAGGGCTAAAACTGGGCGCGCAAAGCCGCGCAGCCCGAATCAGTTGCCCGAATCACTAGGCACTGACGCACGTTAGATCAGCCGCCCACCCAGTCCAAATTTTAGAAAAACGCCGCGTTTCTAGGCGGCGTCCTGAACCACGCGATTGCGCCCATCGCGCTTGGCGCGATAGAGCGCCGTGTCGGCGCGCTTGAGGATCGCCGCGGCATTGTCGCCCGGCGCGCCGATGGCGGCGATACCGATCGAAATCGTTACTTCGAGGTTCTTGGCACCCTGCTGAATCGGGAACGGCTCGGTGGCGATGCGGCGGCGGATACGCTCGGCCACCATGGACGCCACCGCCATGTCGGTTTCCGGCATGACGATGACGAATTCCTCGCCGCCGTAGCGGCAGGCCAGATCGATGTTGCGGATCGCCTTGCGGATGCGCATCGAGAACTCGCGCAGCACGTCGTCGCCGGCGTCGTGGCCGTGGGTGTCGTTGACCGACTTGAAATAGTCGATGTCGAGGATCATCACCGCGATCGGCTTGCCGCGCGCGGCCGCCTGCTCGACCAGGCTCGCCAGATGCATTTCCATGTAGCGGCGATTGAACAGGCCGGTCAGCGCGTCGGTGATCGCCATCTCGATCGACATCTGCACGTTGTCGCGCAGCCGCTCGGTGTAGCGCTTCTTCTTGATTTGGGTGCGCACGCGCGCCAGCATTTCGTTCTTGTCGATCGGGCGGATCAGGTAATCGTTGACGCCGATTTCGAGCCCGCTCACCAGCCGCGTGTTGTTGTCGGCTTCTGCGACGGCGAGGATCGGCACGTTGCGGGTGCGCTCAAGCGAGCGGACCTGGCTGCACAGCCGCAGACCATCATAATCCTTGAGGCCGAGCGACACGATCATCAGTTCGTAATTGCCTTCGGCGGCATGAAACAGCGCCTCGGCCGGATCGATTTCGACGTCAACGGCGTGCTCGATCGACAGCGTTTCGACGATGCGCTCGTAGGATGCCTGGCGGTCGTCGACGACGAGAATGCGGCCGTTGCGGCCGGTTTCGGCTATCGCGTCGCGCTCCGGCGACTGGATGCCGATTTCCTTCGAGGTGAGCGCGCGCATGCGCAGTTCGTCGGTCACCATCTTGAGCCGCGCCAGCGAACGCACGCGCGACACTAGTGCCACGTCGGTGACAGGCTTGGTCAGGAAATCGTCGGCGCCGGCTTCCAGACCCTTGATGCGGTCGGACGGCTGGTCGAGCGCCGTCACCATCACCACCGGGATATGGTGGGTGGCGGGGTTAGACTTGAGCTTCTTGCAGACCTCGAAGCCGTCCATGTCCGGCATCATCACATCGAGCAGGATGATGTCGCATTCGGCGCGCTCGGCGACCGTCAGCGCTTCCGCGCCGCTATAGGCGGTGGCGACATCGAAATATTCCGCGGACAGCCGCGCTTCGAGCAGCTTAACGTTGGCCGGGATGTCATCGACAACGAGGACGCGGGCGGTCATTGAATTTCACTCACGCTGGGCCGAGGAAGTGACGAATGGTCTCGATGAACTTCCCCACCGAGATCGGCTTGGACAGGTAGGCTTCGCAGCCACCCTCGCGAATACGTTCTTCGTCACCCTTCATGGCGAAGGCCGTGACCGCGACCACCGGGATCGCCTTGAGGTCGGGATCGTCCTTGAGCCATTTGGTCACTTCGAGGCCGGACACTTCCGGCAGTTGGATATCCATCAGGATCAGGTCGGGACGGTACTTCTTCGCCAGATCGAGCGCTTCGATGCCGTTGCGGGTGCCGACGGTGGAATAGCCGTGGGCCTCAAGCAGGTCGTGGAAGAGCTTCATATTCAGCTCGTTGTCCTCCACGATCAGGACGGTCTTTGGCATTTTCCCCGCCCCATTTGTCCCCAAGCCGCCTGGTCCGGCACGCTCAGCGTCGCCAGGCCGCCTTCGGTCGGGCATGATCCACAGTTACGGTAGTGGCGAAATCTTACGGAAAGGCAAATTTGAGTGATTAAAGCCCCGCGCTCCCTGACAATTGAAGTGGCAGAAGCCCTTGCAATTCAGGCGCTTACCTACATTGCGGGCGACGCAGAGCGGCTGGGCCGGTTTCTCGCCATCACCGGTATAGGCCCGGCCGAGATTCGCGCCGCGAGCGCGGAACCCGGCTTTCTGGCCGGCGTGCTCGATTACGTCGCCGGCAACGAGAAGATGGTCACCGAGTTCGCCACCGAGGCCGGTATCGACCCCGCCCATATTGGCGTCGCCCGCGCGGCGCTGGGCGGCGGCAACTGGGAGCGCGAGGTGCCGTGAGCTTCTGCCGCGATTGCCTGGCGGATACGGCCGACACGGCAAAGCGCTGCGTTGCCTGCGGCTCCCCTCGCCTCGTGCGCCACCCGGAAGCCGCCACGCTGACCATCGCGCATGTCGACTGCGACGCCTTCTACGCCACAATCGAAAAGCGCGACGACCCGAGTCTTGCCGACAAACCGGTGATCGTCGGCGGCGGCAAACGTGGCGTGGTCGCCGCTTGCTGCTATGTCGCGCGCACCTTCGGCATCCGCTCGGCCATGCCGATGTTCGAGGCGCTGGCCAAATGCCCGGATGCCGTCGTCATCCAGCCCAATATGCAAAAATATGTCACGGCCGGCCGCGCCGTGCGCAAGGCGATGTTCGACCTCACGCCTCTGGTCGAGCCGCTGTCGATCGACGAAGCCTTCCTCGATCTGACCGGCACCGAACGCCTGCATGGCATGAGCGCCGCCAAGGTGCTGGCGCGGTTTGCCCAGCACGTCCAGCGCGACATCGGCATCACCGTCTCGATCGGCCTGTCGGCCAACAAATTCCTCGCCAAGATCGCTTCCGACATGGACAAGCCGCGCGGCTTTGCCGTGCTGGGCCAATCGGAAGCCGTGGAATTCCTCAGCACCAAGCCGGTCGGTTTCATCTACGGTGTTGGCGCGGTCACCGCCGCCAAGCTCTCCAATGACGGCTATCGCCTGATTGCCGACCTGCAGCGCGCCGACAAGATCGAACTGATGCGGCGCTACGGCGAGGAAGGCAACCGGCTCTGGCATCTGGCGCGCGGGCTCGACCAGCGCCGCATCAGCGCCGAACGCGAGACCAAAAGCGTCTCGGCAGAAACGACGTTCAATGCCGATATCAGCGAGTTCCGGCCGCTCGAGCAGCATCTGTGGGAACTCACGGAGCGGGTGTCGTCGCGACTCAAAGCCGCGCAGCTGGCCGGCACGACCGTGACGCTCAAGCTCAAGACTGCCGACTTCAAAACCCGCACCCGCGCCCGCTCACTCGGTCATCCCAACCAACTTGCCTCGCGCATTTTCGCGGCCGGCCGGGACCTCCTGAAGAATGAAGTTGATGGCACCCGCTTTCGCCTGATCGGCATTGGCGTCAGCCATCTCGAGGAGGCCACAGGCGGCGACCTGTCCGATCTGATCGACCGCCGCGCCGCCGGCGCCGAACTGGCCGTCGACAAGCTTCGCGAGAAGTTCGGCAAAGGCGTCGTGGTGAAGGGCCTGGCGCTGGACGACGAATAGCGCGGCCGCTTTTGACGGATACTTAAACAAATTTCATCAGGGTCCTGTGGCTCAAAGCCTTTTGGACCCGCGTCATGTCGCATTGTGTGCTCATTACAGGCGCCGCCGGCTATCTCGGCGGCATGTTGTGCGATGCGCTTTCGCAGCGCGACGATGTCGACTGCATTGTCGGACTCGACAAGAACGACATGCCGGAGGCTTTGCGCGGCATGCAAAAACTCCAGTGGATCAAGGCGAATACCACCGGCGCGTGGGAGCCACTCGCCGCGGCGCAAAGCCCCGACATCGTCATCCATACCGCGTGGCAAATCCGCGAGATGTACGGACAGCAAAAGCTGCAATGGAAGTGGAATGTCGAAGGCGCGGAAAAGGTCTTCGATTTCGCCTTCGCGACGCCGTCGGTGAAGCGGCTGGTCCACTTCTCGACTGTTGCCTCCTACGCCGCCGAAGCTTCCAACACCATCGAGCATCGCTTCAAGGAAGACGAAGCATTTCGCGCGAGCGATTTCCTCTATGCCGAAGAAAAGCGTGTCGTCGAGCAAAGTCTCGAACACAAATTCGCGCAGGCGCGCGGCAGCAACAGCCCGGTGACGGTTGCCGTGCTGCGTCCCGCCGCGCTCACGGGCCCGCGCGGGCGCGCCCGCACCGGCGGCTTGCGGCTACAAACGGCGCTTTCGGGCCAATCGAAAGGCAATGCGATCCAGCGCCTGGTGTCGCTGCTGGTATCGATCCTGCCGGTGACGGAAAAATGGAGCCGTCAGTTCCTTCACGAAGACGATATCGTCGATATCGCGGCGCTGATGGCGTTTGACGATCTCAAGGCGCCCTATGCCGTGTTCAACGCCTGCCCGCCGGGCGACGTCATGCGCGGCGCGGACATGGCGCGGGTATTCGGCAAGCGCATGCTGCGCATTCACCCGCAACTAATCCGCTTGGCATTTTTTGTGTTGTGGCACGGCACCCGCGGCCGGATCCCGGCATCGCGCGGCAGCTGGAAAGCCTATTCGTATCCGATTGTGGTCGACGGCTCGAAGCTCACCGAGGCCTTTGGCTATCGATACCGGATGGACACGCTCGATGCGTTTACGAAAAACGCCGGACGCTATGCCAAATCCAGCTCGGCTCAGGCCGCGGCCGTCAGCGCGCTGAGCGGCACGTCGAGCGCGTAGACGAACCCGGTCGGCTCGTAGGCCAGCTTGACCTGCCCGTTCAATTGCAGGCCGAGCGAGCCCATCATTCGCGTGCCGAAGCTTTGCCGCGTCGGTTGTGTGACCGCAGGCCCGCCGCTTTCGGTCCATGCCAGCCGCAGTCGCTGCTGCTCGTTGTCGACAACCCATGAAATGATGACGCGGCCGGTCGGCACCGACAGTGCACCGAACTTCGTGGTATTGGTGCACAGCTCGTTGAAGGTCATTGCCAGCGCGATCACCGCGCCGGACGTAATGCCGATGTCCGGGCCGTCGATCGAAAAATGTCCGGCGCCCTGGCTGTCATAGGGCTCGGTGGCGCCACGGACGGTCTGGGCAAGGCTGGCATTGGCCCAGCTCGCCTGCATCAGCAGATCGTGCGCACGCCCCAGCGCGACCAGGCGGCCTTCAATGGCCTGCTGGCCGTGTTGAAGACTGGTCGCCGTGCGCAGGCTCTGCGAGGCGATGGCGCTGACGGTTGCCAGCGTATTCTTGATGCGGTGATGCATCTCGTCGAGAATGAGCTTCTGCAATTTGTCGGCCGCTTCGCGCTCTTTGGCATCGATGCCGGCCTGGGCGAGCAGAACCTTGGCGTCGATGCCGGCCTGTTCCAGCAAGAGACGCAAACTGTCGTTTTCGGCGGTGAGACTTTCCTGCGCCGCGGAGAGCGGCACTGCGGCTTCCGGTTTGGGGCGCGCAGCCAGTTCGAACAACACGGCCGGCAAGATGGGCTCCGGAACGATCGCAAGCGCACCAGCGCCGACCATCTTCTGCAATACGGCAATCATTTCTTTCACCTCCAGCGGCTTGCCGAAGAAGCGGCTGTCGGCGGGTTTGTCGGCGTCGGTCAGTCTTACCTGCCCGGATACCAGAACGATCTTGATGACGGGCCAGCGAGAGTGAACCTCGTGCGCCAGCTTCAAGCCATCGATGCTACCAGGCATCTGAATGTCGGTGAATAAAAGCGAGATGTCGGATCGCGATTCCAAAATCAGCAGCGCCTGGTCGGCGTTCACCGCTTCCACGGCATTGAACCCGGCATCATGGACAATATCGAGAGCGCGCATGCGCAGCACCAACTCGTCTTCTACGACCAGAACGGTTGGCCGCGGGTCGGCAGAAACGAGAGCCATGAGAAACCTAACACTTTCGTTGGAAAGGACCGCGTCGTCCGCGCAAAAGAACAGAGCCTTCGGACTCTCGTCCAAAGGGCAGCAAGGATTTCATCTCAAAGGCTTTTGCTAATGCGTCGCGAGACCCAAAACGACCCTTAGCGAGCGTCCAGTCGTGCGCCTAATGACGGCAAATGGCGAGACAATTCGGCGGAAAGTGCGGTTGCGGACACACGTTAAGTCGTAAACACGACTTTAGGTGCCAAATGGCGTCAAATCGGGCGTTTTGTGCACGGCGACAGCCTTAAGGGCAGGCCTTTTCCTTCTTCATCTCCAGCGAGGTCATTTCGCCGGAAATGCTGAAGTCGCTGTAGTTGAGCATCAGCGCGCGCGAGATGCCGTTCTCGTAAAGCTCGAACGAGATCGAATAGACCGGTGTCTGCTCGCCGCCGCGATCGTCCTTCTCGTCCTGCTTTTCGAAATAGCTGATGGTCACAGGCCAGCGTGTCAGCTTCGCCATCGCCGGAATTTTTGCAGCGGCATCGGTCGGCGGCTTTTCGCCGGGCGGAATCGGGCGGCCGATGATGGTGAGCGTGTTGTAGAGTTTCTCGCCGGTTTCCGAGCCGTCATAAACCGGGAATTCGAGGATAGTCTTGTCTTCGCGGGCCGCGGCAATGATGCGGCGCATATGTTCGGTCGGAAACACCGAACCGGCTGGGACTGTCAGCGCTTTGTCTTTCGGCTTGCTCAGGTTGACGGCAACCGTCGAGGCGCTGCGTTCGGCGCGGCCGTTGACGATGTCGGTGCGCTCGGCGTTGACCTTGTTTTCCGAGTTGAAGCGGAATTTCGTGGCCGTGCCGTCTTCCCAGGTGGTCGAGCGCAGGTCGCTCAGCGCGGCCTTGCCCTCGCCGGAATCCAGTTCCGACACCTGACGGAATTGAAGCTCGTAGCCATCGCAGGCATTGCCGCTGAAATCATACAGGATGCGGCCGCGCACGCCCTGGACGCCCCGGGCCGACTGGGATTTCGACAGCTTCAGGTCATAGACAGCCCGGTGCGGCGCCAGCAGGACCTTGTCGGCGGGAGGCGCTGCCAAAGCCGGATGATGATGGATGACAACGGCGGCGAGACCGAGGGCAATGGCCACGGGAACAAGGCGTCTGGCGTAAGCCGGTACTGTCATCAAAACGGGACCTCTCAGCGGCGTCTATCTGCGAGAAGACTCGACGATAAAGGCAAGATAGGGGCCACCACCCCGTTCGGCAACCGAACCCACCCCCCGCTTGCGCACGCTGCGCCGATAAGCCAAGAGAGCATTTATCGCATTCAGGAGGATTCTATGGCCGGAATGGCTGAAAAGAGGCTCGAAGAACTCGGTATCGAATTGCCGAGCCCGGCCAAACCCGTCGCCAATTACGTCGCCTGTGTGCGCACCGGTAACATCCTGGTGGTCTCGGGCCAGCTCTGCTTCGGCGACGAAGGCAAGCTGGCGGCCAAGGGCCAGCTCGGCGCCGGCGTCTCGATCGAGGACGGCCAGAAAGCCGCCCGCGCTTGCGCGGTAAACCTGCTGGCGCAGATCAAGGCGGCGATCGGCGAACTCGACAACGTCGTCCGCGTCGTGCGGCTCGGCGGCTTCATCAATTCCGCGCCCGGCTTTACCGACGGCCCCAAGGTCATGAACGGCGCCTCCGACCTCATGGTGGAAGTGTTCGGTGACAATGGCCGCCACGCCCGCTCGACCGTCGGCGTGTCGGCGCTCCCCGCCGATGCCGCCGTCGAAGTCGAAGGCATGTTCGAGGTCAGCTGATTGGCAGACCTGGCATGGCTCACCGCGCGACCGATTGCGCATCGTGGCCTGCATGACGCCGCCAGCGGCGTGATCGAGAACACGGCGACGGCCTTCAGCGCGGCCATCGCCGGTAACTTTGGCATCGAGACCGATATCCAGATCAGCGCCGACGGCGATGCCATGGTGCATCACGACGATGCGCTGGGGCGCCTGACCGAAGGCGCCGCCCACCTCGCCGACCTGAGCGCGGCCGAGATCAAAGCCGCGCCCTTCAAGGCCACGGCCGACCGCGTGTTGACGCTCAGCGAACTCTGCGACCTGGTCGGCGGACGTACGCCGCTGGTGATCGAACTCAAAAGCCATTTCAACGGCGACCGGCGGTTGGTGCAGCGCGCCGCGCAGGTGCTCGCCGGCTATCGCGGGCCTGTGGCAGTGATGTCTTTTGACCCTGGCATGGTCGAAGCGGCCCGCGTGATCGCACCGGCGCTGACGCGCGGCATTGTCGCCGAGCGGTACTATGACCATGCCGAATGGGATCGCCTGCCGGCATCAGCAAAACGGCGGCTGGCCTGGCTGCTGCATGCCAACCGGACGCGGCCGCAGTTCGTCGCCTATGGCGTCAAGAACCTGCCGGCGCTGGCGCCGCTGGTCGCGCGCTGGGTATTCGGATTGCCGCTGCTGACCTGGACCGTGCGCAGTGCCGACGACCGTGCGGTGGCGGCACGCTGGGCCGACCAGATGATCTTCGAAGGCTGGCGGCCCTGATTGTTCCTACCCGTGAGGGTATCAACGCGGGTATTCCCGACGCCAGCAACGCCGAAAAGCGGGGTGATCCGTGTGCTGTTTCGGGCGTAAAGTCGGGGCAGCAATGACCAAGCCCGACGTTCAAATCCGGATTGTGAAGTCGATATCAGAGGTTCCGGCCGAGGCCTGGGACGCCTGCGCTGCCGGCTCATCCGTCGTTAAAGTGATACATGAGGATGCGTTGTCCCCAGGCTTATCAACACGAGGAAAAGTCCCCAACCCATTTGTTTCTCATGCTTTTCTTCTGGCTTGTGAACAGTCCGGCTCGGTCGGCGGCCGGACCGGCTGGCAGCCCCGGCATCTGCTGGTCGAGGACACCAAAGGCGCCTTGCTCGGCGCCGCGCCTTGTTATGTGAAGTCGCATTCGCAAGGCGAGTACGTCTTCGACCAGGGCTGGGCCGAGGCCTTCGAGCGTGCCGGCGGCGACTATTACCCCAAGCTCCAGGTCGCCGTACCCTTCACGCCGGTGACCGGCCCCCGCCTGCTGGTGCGCCCGGGCCCCTCCGCCGCTGCGATCTTCGAAACGCTGGCCGACGCCTTGGCCGAGATCACCACCGCGAGCGAACTGTCCTCGGCGCATGTCACCTTCCTGCCCGAGGCTGAATGGGATGCACTCGGCAAACGCGGCTTCCTGCAACGCACCGACCAGCAATTCCACTGGCACAACGCCGGCTACGCGACCTTCGAAGACTTCCTGACCGCGCTATCGTCGCGAAAGCGCAAGACCATCCGCCGCGAACGCAAGGAAGCACTGGCGCCAGGCATCGAGGTGGTATGGCTCACCGGCTCCGATCTGACCGAAGAGGCCTGGGACGCCTTCTTCGATTTCTACATGGACACCGGCTCGCGAAAATGGGGCCGCCCCTACCTCACCCGCGAATTCTTCTCGATCATCGGGCAGACCATGGCCGACCGCATTCTGCTGGTGATGGCCAGGCGGGCCGGCCGCTGGATCGCCGGCGCGATCAATTTCATCGGCACCGAGGCGCTCTACGGCCGAAACTGGGGAGCGATCGAGCACCACCCGTTCCTGCATTTCGAGCTCTGCTACTATCAGGCCATCGACTTCGCGATTCACCACAAGCTCAGCCGGGTCGAAGCCGGCGCGCAGGGCGAACACAAGCTGGCGCGGGGCTATCTGCCGCAAACCACTTATTCGGCGCACTTCATCGCCAATCCGGGCCTGCGCCGGGCGGTCGCCGAGTATCTCGCCCGCGAGCGGGCTTATGTTGAAGCCGCGGGCGAGGAGCTTGCGGCGGCCGCGCCGTTCCGCAAGGATTTGGCCGAGCAGGAATAGGCTCCGATTCGGGGAACGCAGATGCCGGGCTACGATCCCAACAACATCTTTGCCAAGATCCTGCGGGGCGAGTTGCCTTGCTACAAGGTCTACGAAGACGACAAGACGCTGGTCTTCCTCGACATCATGCCGCGCGCGGCCGGCCACACCCTCGTGCTGCCGAAGGCGCCGGCGCGCAATCTGCTCGACGTCTCCGCCGACGATCTCGCCCATGTCGCCAAGGTCGCGCAGAAAATCGCCAAGGCGCAAATGGCCGCTTTCGGGTCCGACGGCATCACCATCCAGCAATTCAACGAAGGCGCCGGCGGCCAGGTGGTGTTCCACCTGCATGTCCACGTCATTCCGCGCAAAGCCGGCGTGCCGATGAAGCCGCCGGCCGCCGAAAAGGAAAAGCCGGATACGCTCGCCGAGCAGGCCAAGAAGCTCAGCGCCGCAATCGCTAGTGGCTGAATAGGTAGCCGCCGATCAGCAGCGCCGCCTCGCCGACAACGACACCGGCGAACACCGACCGCTTGAACGCGGCGAAGGCGACAAAGCCCAATATTGCCGCCCCGACGCGTACCGACAGCGGCACTGTCGTCAGCGCGCCGTTGGCGAACAGAATGAGCTTGGCGACGACGCCCGCCAGCAGCGCGGTCGCCACCGCGCGCGACCAGACCACGATCTGGGAATCCTCGTTGAGGCCGCGCGCCAGCACGAGCCCGAGCAGCCGCCAGACTTCGTTCGGCAGGAAACCGCACAGGATCAGGACCACATACGGCCACAGTTCGGTAAGCGCGGGGTTCATTGCAACGCCTCACGGAAGCGATGCACCAGATAGGCCAGTGTGCCGCCGACCAGGCCCGTCCACATCAGATCGAGACCGATGGCGAAGTAGGCAAAGGTCGGCCCGAGCACGAGCCCGAGCACAAAAGCCAGCCTGTCGACCATGATGCGCGCATTGTTCGCGGTCGAAATCAGAAACGACATCGGCGTCAGGAACAGCAGCGTCGCGGCCATCAGCACCGGCAGGCCGGCGGCGAGGTAATAGCCGACAAAGCCGAACACCACCGCGGTGCCCATGTAGCCGACCGACAGGCCGTTGCAGAACGGGATGCGCCTCTGGTGCGGCAGCGTCGGCAAAAGCCGCAGCGATTCCACCCACATGCTCACCGCGGTAAAATGCGCCGGCAGCAGCAGGTCGCGCGTGCGCGTGCCCGGCCCGCGCAACAAGGGCAGCAGCGCCACCACCATCGGAAACAATCTGATGCCGCTCAGGGTGACCGCCAGCGCCGCCTCGAACAGCGACGCACCGGTGCCGAGCGCCGAAATCAGAATGACCTGTGCCGGCGCCGCCCAAACGAGGATCGATGAGATCGCCAGCCACCAGGCCGGGAAGCCGAAGTCATGCGCCAGCGCGCCCATACCGATGTAGGTGCCGGCCAGCACAAGAAAGAACACCGACGTCAGCGCCGATTTCAAACCGGCGAAGAAATTCGCGGCGGTCGAAGGCTCGGCTTCTGGGGGCAAAGCTGACATTGGTTCCGACATGGGCAAACGCTCATGTCATAGCCCTGCCCCCGCCGCAACCGGCGCGGGCTGCCCGCATAGAGCGCGTGCGAAAAGCGACGGTCACGCAAAAAGGCCGGGCGCTTGAGCCCGGCCTTTCGTTGTTTATGTCGATCGATCCTAGACCTTGGCCAGCGGCACCTTGGGCACCGATCCCTTCTTGCCGCCGTCGCCTTTCGGCTTCGGCCGCGGTGAAGAGCGCCGCTTGGCCTTCGGCCGCACCGCCGGGATCTTTTCCGGCTTGGGCGTCACCGGCCCATCGAGGAATTCGAAGCCGAGCTTGTCGCGGCCGTTCTCGTCCTTGTCGACGATGACCCGGACGTGGCCGCCGTTCTTGAGCTTGCCGAACAGCACCTCGTCGGCCAGCGGCTTCTTGATGTGCTCCTGGATCACACGCGCCATCGGGCGTGCGCCCATCAGTTCATCGTAGCCGTTGGCAATCAGCCAGCGCGCGGCTTCCTCCGACAGCTCGATAGTGACGTTGCGATCGCCGAGCTGGGCTTCGAGCTGTAGCACGAACTTCTCGACCACCTTGGCGATCACCTCTTGCGACAGGTGCGCGAAGGTGATGGTGGCGTCGAGACGGTTGCGGAATTCCGGCGCGAACAGCCGGTTGAGCGCCTCGGTGTCGTCGCCTTCCCGCTTGGTGCGCGTGAAGCCGTAGGCCGCCTTCGCCATATCCGACGCGCCAGCGTTCGTGGTCATGATCAGCACGATGTTGCGGAAGTCGACCTGCTTGCCGTTGTGATCGGTCAGCTTGCCGTGATCCATGATCTGCAGCAGCACGTTGAACAGGTCCGGATGGGCCTTCTCGATTTCGTCGAGCAGCAGAACGCAATGTGGATGCTGGTCGACGCCGTCGGTCAGCAGACCGCCCTGGTCGAAGCCGACATAGCCCGGAGGCGCGCCGATCAGGCGCGATACGGTATGCCGCTCCATGTATTCCGACATGTCGAAGCGGATGAGTTCGACGCCGAGTGACAACGCCAGTTGCTTGGCGACTTCGGTCTTGCCGACGCCGGTCGGGCCTGAGAACAGGTAGCAGCCGATCGGCTTTTCCGGTTCGCGCAAGCCGGCACGCGCCAGCTTGATCGACGACGACAGCGCCTCGATCGCCTTGTCCTGGCCGTAGACCGTGGTCTTGAGCGTGTGCTCGAGATGGCGCAGCACCTCGGCATCGTCCTTCGACACGGTCTTGGGGGGAATGCGCGCCATCGTCGAGATCGTAATTTCGATTTCCTTGATACCGATGGTCTTCTTGCGCCGGCTCTCCGGCACCAGCATCTGCGCCGCGCCCGACTCGTCGATCACGTCGATCGCCTTGTCCGGCAGTTTACGGTCGTGGATGTAGCGCGACGACAGTTCGACCGCCGCCTTGATGGCTTCGTTGGTGTATTTGAGCTTGTGATATTCCTCGAAGTACGGCTTGAGCCCTTTGAGGATTTCGATGGCGTCCGGGATCGACGGCTCGTTGACGTCGATCTTCTGGAAGCGGCGCACCAGCGCGCGATCCTTCTCGAAATACTGGCGGTACTCCTTGTAGGTCGTCGAGCCGATGCAGCGGATCGAGCCGCCGGCCAGCGCCGGCTTGAGCAGGTTCGACGCATCCATCGCGCCGCCGGAGGTGGCGCCGGCGCCGATCACGGTATGGATCTCGTCGATGAACATGATCGCGCCCGGATAGGCCTCGATTTCCTTGATCACCTGCTTGAGGCGTTCTTCGAAGTCGCCGCGATAGCGCGTGCCGGCGAGCAGTGTGCCCATGTCGAGCGCGAATACCGTGGCGTTCTTGAGAACGTCCGGGACTTCGCCGTGGATGATCCGGCGCGCCAAGCCCTCGGCGATCGCGGTCTTGCCGACGCCGGCCTCGCCGACGAACAGCGGATTGTTCTTCTGGCGGCGGCACAGCACCTGGATGGTGCGGCTGATCTCGTTATCGCGGCCGATCAGCGGATCGATCTTGCCGTCCTTGGCCTTCTTGTTGAGGTTGACGCAATAAGCCTCCAGCGCGTCGCCCTTCTTCTTGGGCTCGTCGCCGTTGCTGCTCTTGCTGTCGCTCTCTTCATTTTCGGCGCCGCGCACCGGACGCGACTCGGTCAGACCCGGCCGCTTGGCGATGCCGTGGCTGATGTAATTGACCGCGTCGTAGCGCGTCATGTCCTGCTCTTGCAGGAAATAGGCGGCGTGGCTCTCGCGCTCGGCGAAAATCGCCACCAGCACATTGGCGCCGGTGACTTCCTCGCGGCCCGACGACTGCACGTGGATGACCGCGCGCTGGATGACGCGCTGGAAACCGGCGGTCGGCTTGGAGTCCTCCGCGCCGTCCGTGATGAGATTTTCGAGCTCGGATTCGAGATAGGCGGTGAGACTCCGCTTCAACTTGTCGAGGTCGACATTGCAGGCCCGCATTACGGCGGAGGCGTCCTGGTCGTCGATCAGAGCAAGAGCAGATGCTCAAGCGTCGCGTATTCGTGGTGCCGCTCATTGGCGAGGGCAAGGGCCCGATGAAGAGACTGTTCTAGGCTTCGCGAGAACGTTGGCATTTTCTTCCCATCTTCATTGTATCGGACGTCCCCCTGCCCCGAATCTTATTTTTTTTCCATCACGCATTGCAAAGGATGCTGATGTTTTCTGGCAAAGTCCATGACCTGCGTGACTTTGGTCTCGGCAACTTCGTAGGTGTAGATCCCGCATTCGCCGATGCCGTGGTGGTGCACATGCAACATAATGCGGGTGGCGGCCTCGTGATCCTTGCCGAAGAACCGCTCCAGCACGTGGGTGACGAACTCCATCGGCGTGTAGTCGTCGTTGAGAATCAGCACGCGGTACAGATTCGGCTTTTTCGTCTGCGTCTTGGTCTTGGTGATGACCGCGGTGCCGGGGCCGCCCGGACCGGCCGGCTCCTTCTTCTTGCGGTCGTCGTCCGCCATGGTCTCAACAGGCTTGCGTTCATTCCCCATGCGCGGTGCGCCGAGCGAACTCAGCTGGGCACGAGGGATATCGTTTGCAAGAGAGGTCATGTTTTGGCCGACGCAGAGCATTCTTCAATCTTGTCCCGATGGCCACTCCGGCGCGCGGCCACCCACATCTTAATGACCTTGGCACCGTCATTCCAAGCCACCGGGACGCGCAAAACAGCGCGCCCTAGCCAAATTTGGCGGAAATTGCCTCGATCCGGAACAGAAAACGCGCGGTTCCCGGTCCCAAACGTCACATATCCATTGGTTATACGATCACAAGCCGCCCGCGGACGATCTGAGGCTAATTTTCCCCATATTCGAAACAGCCACCGCACGGCTTTGAAAGGAACATCGGCCAGTCTGGTATCCAGTGGCGGAGCGTCAAAAATCGCCCATTTCGCCGCGGCACCAACCGACTATTAACGACGTCAACTAAGAACTAGTCGGTATTCGCACAATCAAAAGCAGGTCGCATTAACCAGCCAAGTGCTTGGCGGAACGCAGCTACCGAGCACAGCCGCGGTTCCACACTTACCGAATGGGGACCATTTTCGTAGTGGTCATATACCAGCGGTTTAATGGCTACCGTTATGAATGCATCCGAATTCAACCGTACTCGGGTGGACGACATGACCAGTCTCTGGACCAAGCTTTGCCATACTGCGGGCAAATTCCGCTCCGCGAACGGCGGCAACATCGCGGTCACCTTCGCGCTCGCGACCCTGCCGGTGGTCGGAACCGTCGGCTTCGCGGTCGACTACAGTCACGCCAACTCGGTCAAAGCCGCGATGCAGGCCGCGCTCGACTCGACCGCGCTGATGCTGGCCAAGGACGCCGCGACCGTCACCAGCGCCCAGTTGCAGACCAACGCCACCAACTATTTCAAGGCCCTGTTCACGCGGCCGGAAGCGACCAGCGTCACGATCGCGGCGACCTATACCGCGACCGGCGGCTCGACCGTCGTTGTGAACGGTTCGGCGAACGTGCCCACCGCGTTTCTCGGCGTCATCGGTTACAACAACATTGCCGTGAACGGCTCGTCCACGACGTCGTGGGGCTCGACCCGCCTGCGCGTTGCGCTGGTGCTCGATAATACTGGTTCGATGGCCGACGACGGCAAGATGACCGCGCTCAAAAGCGCGACGAAAAACCTGCTGACTCAGTTGCAGAATGCTGCCAGCACCAATGGCGACGTCTATGTCTCGATCATTCCCTTCAACCACGACGTCAACGTCGGACCGGGCAATTCCGCCGGCACATGGATCGATTGGGACGATTGGGAAGCGGCAAACGGAAGCTGGCAGACCACGACCAGCTGTACCGGTACATCGAGGCGCGGCCGCAGCCGGTGCACCAGCTCGCAAACGTGGGTACCGGCTGCCTACACGACATGGAACGGCTGCATTACCGACCGCGACCAGAACTACGACCAAACCGTCACAGCGCCGAATCCCGCGGACGCGAGCCTTCCGGCTGCGTCAGCGTCCACGCTCTACCCGGCCGACCAGTATAGCGCCTGCCCCTTGGCGATGATGGGCCTGAGCTACAACTGGACCGCGATGAACACCCTCGTCGACTCCATGCAGCCGAACGGCAACACCAACCAGCCGATCGGCCTGGTGTGGGGCTGGCTGTCGCTGGTTGGCGGCGGCCCCCTCACCGCGCCGGCCAAGGACTCAAATTACAAATATACCGACGTGATCATTCTGATGTCGGACGGCTTGAATACGCAAAATCGCTGGTCGAGCGACCAGACCACGATAGACAAGCGGATGTACGACCCCAGCAACAATGGTTCGGGTACGTGCGCCAACATCAAGAACGCCGGCGTCACGCTCTATACGATTCAGGTCAACACCGGCGGCGACCCGACCTCGACACTGTTGCAGAACTGCGCCGGCGGCCCCGACAAGTTCAGCGACATCTCGAAGTTCTACATGGTCACCACCGCGAGCACCCTGGGCACGGTGTTCAATACAATCGGCACCAACCTCACTCAGCTGCGCGTCGCCAAATAAGGCCAACGCTTGCAGTACAAATAACGAAAAGCCCGGCTTCGACAGCCGGGCTTTCTTAATTTGCAACAGTGCGAAACTTAGAAGCGAATTAGGCCTTCGCCTTCGACATCATAGTTTCGAACGGCTTGTAGCTTTCCTTGGCGAGACCCGCGTACATTTCGCTGATCTTGGTCGCCTTGGCGACGAAGCCTTCGTAGCTCGACTTGGCGTATTCGGTCTGGAGCTCGATCGCCTTTTCCAGCGACTTCACGCCGAACAGCTTCTCGAGCATCGCGGAGCCGTCTTCGAAGGCTTTCTTCGAATAGTCGGCCACTTCGGTCGCAATCGCCTGGGCGCCCTTCGACAGGGACTCGGCGGACTTCATCGCGACTTCGACGTTTTCTTTGCTGACCTGCTGAAGGTCCTCGAAATTCTTGACCATGGTGGATCCTCTCCCGGTGATCTCATGTCCCGGGTTGTGCCGGGAATGATGTATTTATAGTGCACTGCACAATAAAGTCAAGCCAAATGGTGCAGTGCGAAAAATGCTATAAAATCCAGGGGATTGGCTTAAAGATTTGGTAACCACCGACTCATACGGTCGTAATTTGTGGCGCCGCAGGAGCGCTATAAATTCGCCTGGTTTGGCGGCTTTAGACTACCCAGAAACGGGGTTGGGGAGAGCCGATTTTGCGTGCGGGAGCGGAAGTGAGTTCAGGTCTCCGCTGGGGCGCCGCCGGTCTGGCGCTACTGTTTGCTGTCACCGCTTTCGCCGGCGACGCCGATGCACGCGGCCGCCGTCACGGCCCGCGAGTCCGCGCCGCCGCTGCAGCCTATCAACCGCCGCCGGCCTCAATCGTCGTCGACGCCAATAGCGGCAAGGTGATGCAGGCGGCCGAAGCCGACAGCCCGCGCCACCCTGCTTCACTTACCAAGATCATGACGCTCTACCTGCTGTTCGAGAAACTCGAGCAGGGCAAAATCAAGATGACCACCGATCTGCCGGTGTCTCCGCATGCCGCCAGCCAGGCGCCCTCCAAGCTGGCGCTCAAGCCCGGCGAGACCATCAAGGTCGAGACCGCGATCCGCGCCATCGTCACCAAGTCGGCCAACGACGTCGCGGTGATCGTGGCCGAAGCGCTCGGCGGCGATGAAGGCAGCTTCGCCAAACTGATGACGGCGAAGGCCCGTGCGCTCGGCATGAAGAACACGACCTATTACAACGCATCCGGTCTGCCCCACGACGAGCAATACACCACCGCCCGCGATCAGGCCCAGCTCGGCCGCGCCATCTTCGAACGCTTCCCGAGCTACTACCGTTACTTCTCGACGCGCTCGTTCGATTTCCGCGGCAAGTCGATGCGCAACCACAATCATCTGCTCGGCCAGGTCGAGGGCGTCGACGGCATCAAGACCGGCTACGTCAACGCCTCCGGTTTCAACATCGTGACGTCGGCGGCGCGCGCCGGAAAGCGCGTCATCGCCGTCGTGTTCGGCGGCCGCACCGCTTCGGCGCGCGATGCCAAGGTCACCAGCCTGATCGAGAGCAACATCAATATCGCCTCGGCCAAGCGCACGGCGCCGCCGGTGGCCGAAGGGGTCGAGGTCGCCGACGCTGCGCCCGCACCGGAAGAAAAGAAGCAGACCGCTGCCGCCTTGCGTGCCACGGCTGCGCCGGCACCTGCTGCGCCCGCGACGTTTGAACCCGCCGCGCCTGCGCTCGGCTCGACCGATCCGATCAAGCCGGTCACTGTAAAGACCGTTACGGTCCATGCCGGCAACATGAAGACCGCTTCGGTGGTGCCAGCCACCGACCATCGCAAGCTTTCGCCCACGCCGGCCTCGGCCAGCACCGCGACTGTTACCAACATCACCACCGTCAAAGGCGAAGCCCCGGCGCTGCCGCCGCCTCCGGGTGCAAAGCCGGGCGTGCTCGGTACGCTGCCGGCGAAGTTTGCTTCCGCAACGCCTGACGCCGTGCCACTGCCCGCGCCGGCTGCTGCCGAGCCCGCCAAAGCCGCGCCGCGCGTGAGCGGCGGCTGGATGATTCAGGTTGGCGCCTTCCCCGACGAAGGCGAAGCCAAGCAGCGCCTGAACGCGGCGCAGAGCAAGGCCAAGGAACTCAGCAAGGCCGATCCGTTTACCGAGCGCGTCGAAAAGAACCACAAGCCGCTGTTCCGTGCGCGTTTTGCCGGTCTCGATAAAGACGGCGCGGAAAACGCCTGCAAGAATCTCAAGCGCAGCGAAATACCCTGCATGGTGATGAAGAACTAGTGGGCGCGTAATCCCGAAAAGTGGGAACCGGTTTTCGGATAAGATTACGCGCAAGACAAAGACTTTAAACGCGGGACGCCGAAAGCAATTTTCGGAAACGATCCTGCGGCGAAAAATCGACCGATACGGGACAAGCGTTACAGAGTCAGAAGCCGCTGGTGGTGTGTACGGAGTACATCAGCGATGTTTGCGCGTAAGGATTTCCTTGGCCTCGTTAATCCGGGCCGCAAGGTACGTCGACCCCCCTTGGTCGGGATGGAATTTCTTCATCAGCGAGCGATGCGCGCGTCCGATGTCCTCGGCGCTCGCGCCGGGCTGCACGCCAAGGATCTGATAGGCCTCCTGTTCCGACATTTTGCCGCTGGACGCCGCAGCCCGCCCCGTTGCCGCGTCACCCTGCGCGTGTTCACCCCAGGCGGGATCCCGGCGGTCAAGATACGCCATCAATAGCGCGCGGCTTTCCTCGTCAATCTCGGTCAGCATCTCGACCAGCGTCTTGACGTCGAGCCGGGCAAGCTCAACGCCCTGATGCCGGCCGGCGACGATGCGCCCGCGCATCTCGCCGGTGTCGTGATCGAGCTCCATCTCGAAATAAGCCGAGCGCACCTGCGAGGTCTTGCCGCCGGTCTTGGTCGTGCGGGCGGAAAAGCCTGCAGGCCCGAACGGCAGCCAGCCCAGCAGGCCGAGACCGAAGCCGCCGAGCGGCACCGCGATCCAGATTTCGCCGCGCAGGCCGAGAAACACCGCCATGCCGAGCGCCAGCAGGCCGCCGCCCGCTTTCAGGACACGCGCGCCGATCTTGGGATCGATCCGCGAGATAACACCCATCGCCCAAACGGCGGCGACGAGGATCAGAGCACCAAAAATAAGGGTCGGCATGGCTTAGTTTCTTTCGCGCATGATCTGGTCCGAAAACCGGTACCCACTTTTCGGGATCATG
>CAISIV010000030.1 GCA_903885555.1 uncultured Hyphomicrobiales bacterium | reverse complement strand
TATCCGAACGGGGTGCCGCATATCGGCCACGCCTATGAGGCGATTGCGACCGATTGCATCGCGCGCTTCATGCGTCTCGACGGCTACGACGTCTATTTCCTGACCGGCACCGACGAACACGGCCAGAAGATGCAGCAGACCGCGGCCAAGGAAGGCCTGACGGCGCGGCAACTGCGCGACCGCAACGTGCCGCGCTTCGAGGCCATGGTGGCGGCGCTCAACTGCTCGAACGACGACTTCATCCACACCACCGAAGCCCGCCACTACCGCGCCTCGGAGGAAATCTGGAAACAGATGGAGGCGAAGGGCGACATCTATCTCAGCCGTTACGCCGGCTGGTATTCGACCCGCGACGAGCGTTATTTCGCCGAGGACGAAACCCACGTCAACGAGCACGGCAAGCGGATGGCCACCGAGACCGGGACGCCGGTCGAGTGGGTGGAGGAGGAGAGTTACTTCTTCAAGCTCTCGGCCTATCAGGACAAGCTCCTGAAGCTTTATGCCGACGTGCC
The DNA here is from genome assembly GCA_903885555.1 of uncultured Hyphomicrobiales bacterium. Lineage (GTDB taxonomy): Bacteria > Pseudomonadota > Alphaproteobacteria > Rhizobiales > Xanthobacteraceae > Pseudolabrys. The sequence continues at coordinate 4,745 of CAISIV010000030.1, read as the reverse complement.
CGACTTTGTGCTGCCGAAGGAACGGCTCAACGAGGTCGCGAGCTTCGTCAAAGGCGGCCTGCAGGATCTGTCGATTTCCCGCACCACCTTCGACTGGGGCGTTCCCGTGCCGGGCAATCCGAAACACGTGATGTACGTCTGGGTCGATGCGCTGACCAATTATTTGACCGGCGTCGGTTTCCCCGACGTCGAGAGCGAGAAATTCAAGCGCTACTGGCCGGCGGCGCTGCACGTCATCGGCAAGGACATCGTGCGCTTCCACGCGGTCTATTGGCCGGCCTTCCTGATGTCGGCCGGCGTCGCGGTGCCCAAGCGCATTTTCTCGCACGGCTTCCTGTTCAATCGCGGCGAGAAAATGTCGAAGTCGGTCGGCAACGTCATCGACCCGTTCGATCTGGTGAAGGCCTATGGCGTCGACCCGCTGCGCTACTTCTTCATGCGCGAAGTGCCGTTCGGCCAGGACGGCAATTACAGCCACGAGGCCATCGTCAACCGCATCAATGCCGATCTCGCCAACGACCTCGGCAATCTGGCGCAACGCTCGCTGTCGATGGTGGCCAAAGCCTTCGGCGGTATCTTGCCGGAGCCGGGGGCGTTCACGGCGGAAGATCAGGTGATCTTGGCGGCGGCCGACGGCATGATCGCCACCGCGCGCGAGCACATGAAGACGCAGCAGCTGCATCAGGTGCTCAACGCGGTGTGGGCCGTGGTGGCGGACGCCAACCGCTACTTCGCGTCGGAAGCGCCGTGGGGCAAGGCCAAGACCGATCAGCAGCGGCAGGGCACCATCCTGTATGTGACGGCCGAAGTGATCCGCCAGGTCGCGATCCTCGCCCAGCCGTTCATGCCGGAATCCGCGGCCAAGCTCCTGGCGCTGCTCAACGTGCCGCTTGAGGAACGCGAGTTCTCGTCCCTCCAGCCGGGCAACAGACTCAAGGCAGGCATTACCTTGCCCACACCGGCCGGCGTGTTTCCGCGCTATGTCGAGCCGGAAACGGGAGGCGATACGGCTGCGGAGCCCAAGCCGAAAAAGCAGCAAAAACCGCCCAAAAACCAGCCAAAGCCGGGCGCCTGACGATGCTGGTGGACAGCCATTGCCACCTCGATTTTCCCGATTTCGCCGCCGAGCTCGACGCCGTGGTGGCGCGGGCGCGGGCCGCCGGCATCGGCCGCATGGTCACGATCTCGACCCGCGTCAAGAAACTGCCGCAGGTTCTTGCGGTTGCCGAGAGATTTCCCGACGTGTTCTGCTCGGTCGGCACCCATCCGCACAACGCCCACGAGGAACTCGATATCGACGCGGCGGCGTTGGTTGCGCTAACGCAGCATCCGAAAATCGTCGCGCTCGGCGAGGCCGGGCTCGATTATCACTACGACAAGAGCCCGCGCGACGCGCAAGCGCAGGGCTTTCGCCAGCACATCGCCGCGGCGCGCGAGACCGGGCTGCCGCTGGTGATCCATTCGCGCGAGGCCGACGACGACATGGCGCGCATTCTGCGGGAAGAAACCGGGAAGGGCGCCTTCCCGGCTGTGCTGCATTGTTTCACCGCCGGCCGCGATCTGGCGATGACGGCGATGGAGCTGGGTCTCTATATCGGCTTCACCGGGATCATCACGTTCAAGAACGGCCAGGATCTGCGCGACATTGCCGCGGCGCTGCCGGCTGAGCGGGTGCTGGTGGAAACGGATTCGCCGTATCTGGCGCCGCTGCCATATCGCGGCAAACGCAACGAGCCGTCTTACGTGGTCGAAACCGCCAAAATGCTGGCGCAGACGCGCGGCGTCTCCGAAACCGAAATCGCGCGCCAGACCACCGAGAATTTCTTCCGGCTGTTCAACAAGGTGCCGCGCGAACTGGCTAGGATGGCTGGATGACCGTCAAGTTCACTATCCTCGGCTGCGGATCCTCGATGGGCGTGCCGCGCGTCGGCATCGGCTGGGGCGACTGCGATCCCAACAATCCGAAGAACCGCCGCCGGCGCTGTTCGCTGCTGGTCGAACGGACCGGCCCGCAAGGCATCACGCGCGCGCTGGTCGACTGCACGCCGGACCTGCGCGAGCAGCTTCTGGAAGCCCAAGTCGACAAGGTCGATGGCGTGCTGTTCACCCATGAGCACGCCGACCATACGCACGGCATCGACGACCTGCGCCCGCTGTTCATCCACAACCGCCGCCAGGTCGATGTCTGGGCCGACGAGCCGACCTCGGTCTCGCTGCGCGCCCGCTTCGGCTATTGCTTCGAGACGCCCGGCGGCAGCCAGTACCCGCCGATCGCGCGCGAGCACCGGCTGCACCCGGGACGCTCGGTGACCATCGAGGGGCAGGGTGGCCCTATCGACGTTCTGCCCGTCCTCCAGGACCACGGCGACATCGCCTCCCTCGGCTTCCGGTTCGGCAACGTCGCCTATTCCGCCGACCTCAAGCGCCTGCCGCCGGCCAGCGAACAAGCCCTGGCCGGGCTAGACGTCTGGATCGTGGACGCGCTACGCCGCCCGCCGCATCCCAGCCATTTCAACCTCGAGGAAGCGCTGGAATGGATCGCCCGGATCAAGCCCAAACGGGCGATCCTGACGAACCTGCACAGCGACCTGGACTATGAGTTTTTGCGGTCGACTTTGCCGCCGCATATTCAGCCGGCGTTCGACGGCATCAGTTTTGAAGCCGATTGATCTAAGACATTAAATTCTGCCGGTAATCATCTGATTTCTCTAGAGGCGCACCAAGCCGCCAATCGATCAACCTTGTGAATAATCGAGATATTACAACGTCATGGAGGAATTAGTTAAAGCGACACACTTCCAACGGTACTGAATGCGCCCATACTAATATAGGCGATGTTTCACTTGACATACCCATTCTAGCCGTTTATCACATTAGCCATTGGAGATAACCCATGGCTAAATCTGTACTTTCCGACATTCGGTTTCATAACGAGGAAGCGGCTTTCGAGTACGTCGAAGCCCACCTTTGGCCGAACGGCCCCGTCTGCCCGCATTGCAATGCCTCTGGGGACAAGATTGGTTCCCTTCAGGGCAAAACGACCCGTCCGGGCCTGCGCAAGTGCTACGCCTGCCGCAAGCCGTTTACGGTCCGCATGGGCACCATTTTCGAGGACTCCAAGCTGGGCCTGCGCTTCTGGCTGCAAGCCATCCACCTGCTTTGCTCGTCCAAGAAGGGCATCTCCACCCGCCAGCTTCAGCGGACCCTTGGCTGCGGCATGAAAACCGCTTGGCACCTTGGGCATCGCATCCGCGCCGCCATGACCCCGCTGCCGGGCGTCGGCCCGCTGGGCGGCGCTGGCAAGATCGTGGAAGCGGACGAAACCGCGCTGACTAACTCCCGCAAGACTAAGCGTCCGGCTGGCGTCCGTAAGCGTCCGCACGCCATCGTCCTGAGCCTTGTCGAGCGTGGCGGAAACACCCGTTCGGTCGTGCTGGACCATCGCGGCGTCGCGCGTCACCTGCGGGCGAACATCCACAAGGACAGCAAGCTCGTTAGCGACAAGGCCCCGTACTACAAATTCCCGCCGGTCGCGGCGCATGAAAGCGTCGATCACTCCAAGGGCGAATACGTGCGCGGCGACGTACATGTCAACACCCTCGAAGGCTTCTTTAGCGTCGTGAAGCGCGGCCTTGTCGGCATCTATCAGCACGTCGATAGCAAGCACTTGGACCGCTATCTGGCCGAGTTTGATTTCCGCCAGAACACCCGCGTTAAACTCGGCTACAATGACGAACAGCGCGCATCGATCGCGCTCACCGGCTTCGCTGGCAAGCGTCTTACGTATCAAACAATTGATCGCGCCTAAGATAATCTCTGGCGAACAATTCGTGTTTGAGTGGATGAAGAACCTCCCGCCAAGGCGGCGAAGAAAATAACACGAACGTTCTGAGGCCGATCATATGCCCGCTACAACAAACTTAGCTCTAGCCAAACGCGCAGTTCGGGCCGCTGTCTGGTGTGATCGTCGCTACAAAGATTTGACTGTTGAATTGAACAAGCAAAGTATCGACCCGGCAACCTACTACGACAAAGACAACACGATGAGCCTACCGGTCCATCTGGTGGTCGCTATGATTGTAGAAATGGCCAAAATCCGCGACGAAATTCGTTCTTTCAAAGCACCGGCAGGATCACTTTAGGACGCCAGCATGGCACGCAAAACAGATATGAAATCGGACGACCCAGAGCAGTCCAAACGCTTCATAGACGCAGCAAAAGCAGCCGGGGCCGATGAGACAGAAGAGGGCGCGGATAAGGCGTTTAAAAAGGTCGTGCCTAAGGTGCGGCCAGCGAAGCGGTAGCTGGCGCAGAGCCGGTTGTCAGCGGGGCTACCGGCAGCACATTGAGCATGGCAGTAATTACGCTTCTAGAAATTCCCAATATCGCGATTGCCTCATCGGTCGTCAGTACGGCTTCAGGGTGGATAAGGTCAGAAGGGAATAGGTTTTCACCAAAACTCAGCAATGAAACGGTATCAAAGCCGCCCTTTTGGGTGACAAAATAGCATCCGAGAGCACCCAATTCGGCCATCAAGGCAATCTTGTAGTTTCCATATGCCTGCTTTAGCGCATAAAACTCGTACTGAGAGACGATACGGGCTTCGTCGTGCTGCTTAGACGTATGCTCCTTCGAGGTAGCCAGGAATTCTTGGGCCGAAGTATAAGAAGTCCGCAAATACGGCGCGTACAGGCTACTGGTTACAAGGGCCTCGACAGCGGCCTCGGCCATGAAAATCTTGATCC
>CAISIV010000029.1 GCA_903885555.1 uncultured Hyphomicrobiales bacterium | reverse complement strand
GGCGATCTTGCCGGCTTCGATCTTCGTATACATGCCGCCGCGCGACAGCTCCGAACCGGATGCGCCCGCCATCGCTTCGATCTCGGGCGAGATACGCGGCACCACCGGTACAAGTTTGGCGTCGCCGCCCGCGGTTGGCGGCTTGTCGTAAAGTCCGTCGATGTCGGACAGCAGCACGAGCAGATCGGCGCTGGTCATCGTCGCGACGCGCGCGGCGAGGCGGTCGTTGTCGCCGTAACGGATCTCGGTGGTGGCGACGGTGTCGTTCTCATTGATCACCGGTACCGAGCGCCATTCCAGCAGCTTGTCGATAGTCGAGCGCGCGTTGAGATAGCGGCGGCGTTCTTCGGTATCGGTCAGCGTCAGCAGCACCTGACCGGCGGCGATGTCGTGCGCGCCGAGCGACTCCGACCACGACCGCGCCAGCGCGATCTGGCCGACGGCGGCGGCGGCCTGCGCTTCCTCCAGCTTGAGTGCGCCGCGCGGCAGCTTCATCGACGCGCGCGCCAGCGCGATGGCGCCCGACGAGACGACCAGCACGTCGCGTTTTTCTTTATGCAGCGCCGCGATGTCGGCGGTCAGCGTATCCAGCCACTCGCGCTTGAGCACGCCGGCGTCATGGTCGACGAGCAGCGACGAGCCGACCTTGACGACGATGCGCCGGAAGGAGGTGAGGGTGGGGGTCGAAGGAGCGGGCATTGGGTCCGGCAAGGGTTAAGGGTGCCGGGGTGTAGCATGGGGACAGAGGGCCGTCATGGCCGGGATACGTAGCGATCGCCATTGCCGGCCCGTTGAAGGTCAGCCTCCCGAACTCCCTCGCCGCAGCCAGCGCCTGATCAGCCGCGGCTTGTCCGGCTTGCGGATGAGTCGGATGTCGCTGACCAGCTTGGCGCCGCCCTGCCGGCGCTCGAGAACGAGCTTGCGGCTGTGGAATTGCTCCAGTTCCGGCCGGTGGCCGACGCTGATGATGGTCAGACCTTCCATCTCATCGGACAAAAGCTTCATTAATTCGTCCTGGCTCTTGGGATCGAGCGCGGACGTCGCTTCATCGAGCACGATGATATCGGGACGGTGCAACAGGACGCGGGCGATGGTCAGGCGCTGCTTTTCGCCGCCGGACAATGTCTGATCCCACGGCGCCTCTTCCTCGAGCCGGTCCTTGAGATGGGCCAGGCCGACTTTCTCCAGCATCGCCGCGATCTCTTCGGGCAGCCAGTCTTCGGCGGCGCCCGGATAGGCCGCCGCGCGCCGCAGCGTTCCGGTCGGCACGTAAGGCCTCTGCGGCAACAGGAACAGCCGGGAGTCGTGCTGGATCTGCACCTCGCCGCCGCCCCACGGCCACAGTCCGGCAATGGCGCGCACCAGCGTACTCTTGCCGGTGCCGCTTTCCCCGGCGACGAGAACGCGCTCGCCTTTCTGGATGACGACTTCGGTGTCGCCGACCACGGCCGTGCCGTCGTCGAGCGAGACCGACAGATTGATCAGCTTCATCGCCGCATCGTTGGTTTCGCCACGCTTGATGCGGTTGAAGGTATCGCCGGTCTCGGCTTTTTCCAATGCGTCGAGCGACACCATCAGGGACGCGATGCGCCGTGCCGACGCATTCCAGTCGGCGAGGCGGGGATAATTGTCGACCAGCCAGGAGAATGCGGCCTGCACGATGGTGAAGGCCGATGCCGCCTGCATGACCTGTCCGAGCGACATCGAGCCGTCCAGAAACTTCGGCGCGCATAATATGATCGGGATGACCGGTGCGATAATCGAAGACCCTTGCGACACGATCGTGGTCTTCATGTACTGGTGGCAAAGCTCGCGCCAACGCCACAACACTCCCGTCAGCGACCGGTCGATGCCCGCGCGCTCTTCTTCCTCGCCGCCGAGCAGCGCGATGCTCTCGCCGTTTTCGCGCACGCGCGTGAGTTGGTAACGATAGTCCGCCTCCGCCTGGTTCTTCGCTTCCGAGACGGAAACGAATTTGCGGCCGACCAGGGTCATGGCGCCGCTGGCCAGGGTCGAATACAGAACCGCGGCTATGACGAGAAAGCCCGGAATGGTGACGGCGACGCCGCCGACGGTGAGACTCAACGCGCCGCCGATGGTCCAGAGCACGGCGATAAAGGTGACCGCCGATAGTGCGGCTTGCAGCACGCCGACCGCGAAATCGACCGGGGCATCCGTCGAGACCCGAAGATCTTCGGTCAAGCGGCCTTCCGGGTTCTGGTGGTCGCCGCTCACAAGATTGAGCTGATAGTAGCGGCCGTTCTTCAGCCAGCGCGTTATGACGGCGTCCGACACCCAGGCGCGCCAGCGACGTTGCGTGGTCATGCGCACCCACACGTTCGTCATGCCGAAAATGACGCTCGCGCCGGCCAACGGGAAAAATACAACTGCGAGGGTGAGTACTGTGGCGCCTTCGTGCTTTTCCAGCGCGTCGAAGATCGCGCGATTCCAGATGTTGATGCCATACATCGCCGCCAGATTCGCCAGGATGAGAACCAGCAGGCTGATCGTCAGCAGCCACGCCAGCCGGTCGCCGCGATGCCGGCTCCAGAAACCTTTCGCGGTGTGCCAGAACCGCTGCAGCAGATATTTCTTCCGGAGTTTTTCCTCCTCGCCGCGCGTGAACGCCTCGAAAGCCTCCTGCTCCGGCTTCGATATGTCTTTTTCAACAGCGTCGTCTATCGACGGTTTTTTGACGCTGTTCTTGTCGACGTCCCCTTCGGCTTGAAAGGGCTTATCGTCCGGCTTTTCCATGGAGGTCATGTCGCTCTCTATCACGCTCAGCGTGTGCAATACCAACGGACGATTTAGCGTTGTGCGGGTGGCTCTGGATCGTCACCGTCCGCGGCGATAATGCATTCAGGCATCTTGTGATACGTCCCGCATTGCTCTTTAGTTCCGCCGCCTGCCGATTGACCCCGGCTCCCTCGTCAAGGAGACACGCTTTGGCGCACGCGCCCGACCCATCTTCCGCCGCTTCGCACACCGACTGGCCCGACCGCATCCACGCCGTGTTCAAGAAATACAACGTGCGGCAGGTCGGCCATGTGCCGGACACCGGGCACACACGGTTGATCGCGCTGTGCGCGCAGGACAACGAGATTCATGACGTGGTCCTGACCAGCGAGGCCGAAGGGCCGGGGCTGGTACTGGGTGCGACGCTCGGCGGCGAGCGCGCCGCACTGCTGATGCAGTCGAGCGGTGTCGGCAACTGCATCAATACGTTTTCGGTCTTGGCGAACTGCGCGGCGCCGCTTGTGCTGGTGGTCACGATGCGTGGCGAATTCAACGACTTCAATCCGTGGCAGCGGCCGATGGGCAAGATGACGGAAGAGACGCTCAAGCTGTGCGGCTTCCATGTCTATCGCGTCGACGAAGAGAAGGATGTCGAGCCGGTGCTGGCGGCGGCCTGCGACATGGCTTACGGCGGCAACTTCCAGGTCGCGGTGCTGCTGTCGCAGCGCATGATCAATCGCATGCCGGGAGCACACTGATGCTGGACCGCCGTGAATTCGTGAGTCGCCTTCTGAAAGATCGCGGCGAGCTGATGGTGCTGACAGGGCTCGGCACTGCGACCTTCGACGTCGCGTCGCAGGGCGACAATCCGCTCAACTTCTACATCTGGAGCGGCATGGGCTGCACCGCGATGGTCGGCTTGGGCCTGGCGCTGGCGCGACCCGACCGCCGCATCGCGGTCATCACCGGCGACGGCGATGTGCTGATGGCGCTCGGCAGTCTTGCCACCATCGCCGCCAAGCAGCCGAAGAATCTGTCCATCGTCTGCATCGACAACGCCGTCTACGCGGCGACCGGCATGCAGCCGACCGCGACCGGCGCCGGTTGCGATCTCGCCGCCACGGCGCGTTCCTGCGGCTTCACGCATGTCGCGGCGCCGACCGATGTCGCGGAGGCCGATACGCTGCGGCCGCTGCTGCACAAAGGCGATGGGCCGTTGTTCATCCACGCCCGCGTCGGCACGCAGAAGCACGAGCGCATCGTTCCGACGCGCGATGGCATCGGCATGAAGCAACGGTTCCTGCAGGCGTCCGGCAAGCCGGCGATGTTTTAGTGTATCCCTCCCCCGCAGGGGGAGGGTGGTGAGCGCAGCGAACCGGGTGGGGGCATGCTCACCTGAGGCAATACCCCACCCCGGCGCTTCGCGCCGACCCTCCCCTTTCAGGGGAGGGATAAGAAAGATTAGTCCACCGCCTTCGCGCCGGAGAACTTGACCACCTTGCCCCACTTCTCGATTTCGCCGGCCATGTAGGTGGCGTAGTCCTTCGGCGTGCCGGTGAAAACCGTGCCGCCAAAGTCAGCAAGGCGCGCCTTGAGCTTCGGCTCTTGCACCGCGGCGTTGATCTCCTTGTTGAGCTTGTCGACGATCTCCGGCGGCGTGCCTTTCGGCGCGGCGATGCCGTGGAAAGAGTCCGCCTCAAAGCCTGGAATGAATTCGGCCATTGCCGGCACGTCCGGAAGCGCCTCGTTGCGCGTCTTGGTGGTCACCGCGAGCGCCCGGATTTTTCCAGCGCGGATATTGGCGATCGCCGCCGGCAGCGTATCGAACAGCACCTGCACGCGTCCGCCCAACAGATCGGTCGTCGCCGGCGCGACGCCGCGATAGGGCACGTGCACCATGTCGACGCCGGTCATCATCTTGAACAATTCGCCGGTGACATGCGGCGACGAGCCGACGCCGCCGGACGCCATACTGATCTTGCCCGGGTTGGCTTTGGCGTAAGCGATGAATTCCGGAATGGTCTTCACCGGCATGTCGATGTTGATGTCCATGACGTTTGGCACGACGTCGATGCTCGCCACCTGTTCGAAGTCGCGCAGGTAATCGAATTTGAGATTGCTGTAGAGCGTGGCGTTGATGGCGTTGGCGACCGTGACCGAGAGCAGCGTGTAGCCGTCAGGCTCGGCGCGGGCGACGGTCTCGGCCGCGAGGTTGCTACCGGCGCCGGACCTGTTGTCGACGATGAAGGTCTGGCCCATGCGCTCGGTCAAAGCCTGCGCCACCAGGCGCGTGACAATGTCGGCCGAACCGCCGGGCGGAAAGCCGATCACCAGCCGCACCGGCCGGTTCGGATAGTCGAGCGCCCAGGCTGACGTCGACAGGGCGGGCGTGGCGAGTGCCACAGCGGCGCTCCCGGCGACTTGCAGCAATCGGCGGCGTGCGATGGTCACGGGGTCATCCTCCATGCGGCCGCGTGGCAGGTTTGCGACGATGTGAAACACGTTTTTTTACTGCGGCAGCCCCGAAACCTATGCTCCGCGCCCCAGCGGGGTCAACGGCCGGACAGGCGAGCGCGCCGCTCGGCCATTGGCCGAGTGTGCCAGGCACACCTTGCCCGACGCCCGGTCGCTCATAAACCGTTGTGGAACCGGCATAACGCAACCCGCCTTAAGCAACTATTTACCACGATCTGCGACCGTTCTTTGTCGATTACCGCCGTTCGGAATTGAAAATGCCCAAGGGGCTCGGTCAGCAAACTGGGGCAGGCAGCACGCGTGCCGCGCCTTCAAGCGGCAAGGGTCTGCTTCGCCTCGGCGTGAGCGCGAAGCTGCAATGGGCGTTCGGCGCCGTCGCCGGATTGACATTGCTTGCCACCGCCGTCGGTTTGCTTTCGTTCCGCGCGATCGAAGGCGGACTGCAGCGCGTCGTCTCGGTCCAAATGCCGGCGATGACCAACGCCATGCATCTCTCGGTGCTCACCGGAAATATTTCGGCCGCGGCCGCTCGCTTCATCAGCGCCAAGACCGACGAAGACCGCAAGGCGACCATCGACCTGATCGCGGGCAAGCGTACCGAACTCGCCGCCGGCATCGGACAGGCGCAGCAAATGACCGGCGAGGGCCCCGCGCTCTCCAAGGTGATCGGGCTATCGCACTACCTCGACGCCAATCTCGCGACGCTGGAAGAGGCGATCTCGCAGCGTACGGCGTTGCGCCAGCAGATCGAGTCCATGCTCGAGAGCCTGCATCAGACCCACGCTCAGATCATCGAGGAACTGGCGCGGTTGCCAAATCCGGCGCAGGCGCTGAGCGTATCGGCGCGCGCGCATCTTCTGGTCAGTTTGATCAGCGAAGGCTCGATCGTGCGCGATCCCTTGCTGTTCAAGGATATTCAGGACCGCCTCAAGACCGCGACGGCGGCGCTCAACGAAACCATGGTCAAGTTCGATGTCGCCGCAGCCGCGTGGGACAGCGTAGAGCGCATCCGGATTCATATCGAGCAGATCGCCCGGCTCAGCCAGGGTGCCGACAGTATTTTTGCGCGCCGCGCCCGGGAACTGTTTGCGGTCACACGCGTCGACGCCGCGATCGACGAGAATGCATCGATCCAGCGCGAACTCGACGCCGCGGTGGCGATCATGGTCGCCGAAGCCGACGCCGGCACGCAGGCGAGTGCCAAGGAGCTGATCGACAATCTCAAGGTCAGCGGCCGCTGGTTACTGTTGGTCGCCGTCGCGAGTCTTCTCGCAGCCGGTGGCATCGGCATTTTCTATGTGCAGCGGCATCTGGTGCGGCGCTTGATCGATATCGGCGCAGCGATGCGCCAGCTTGCTTCAGGCGACATCAATATCGTGGTGCCGACCGCCACTGCGCAGGATGAGATCGGCGACATGGCGCGCTCGCTGCAGGTATTCCGTGCCAGCGAGATCGAACGCCGCGGCCTGTCGGAGCGCGAGCGGCAAGAGCAGACGACCCAACGCGAACGCGGCAGCCATATCGAGCAGATGATCGCCGATTTCCGTGTCACCGTGACCAACGTCATCGGTTCGGTGACGGCCAATGTGTCGCTGATGGAAGAAACCGCGCGCGGACTGTCGCATATGGCGCACGAGGCGGACCAGCAGGCCCGTGCCGTGCTGCTGTCGTCGGAAGCGACCTCGACCAATGTGCGCACGGTGGCGGGCGCCGCCGACCAGCTCGGCGAGTCGATCCACGGCATCAACGAGAAGACCAAAAAGGCGCACGGCATTGCCCAGCGCGCCACCGAGACGGCGCGATCGACGGATCAGCTCGTCAACAAGCTAGCCGCCGGGGCGACACGGATCGGCGATGTCATCAAACTCATCCAGGCGATCGCGGCGCAGACCAATCTGCTTGCGCTCAACGCCACCATCGAGGCGGCGCGTGCCGGCGATGCGGGGCGTGGTTTCGCCGTGGTGGCAATGGAAGTGAAGGCGCTCGCCGCGCAGACCGCCAAGGCCACCGAGGAAATCGCCGAGCAGATCGGCTCGATCCAGCAACTGACGGAACAGACGGTCGCGGCGATCCACTCGATCGATGGCGTGATGAACGATATCAGCGGCCTGACGGCGGCGATTGCCGGCGCGGTCGAGGAGCAGACCTCGTCGACGCAGATGATCGCGCACAACGTGCAGGAAGCTGCGCTCGGCGCGCGTGAGTTGGCCGGCAAGATGACGATCGTCACCGAAGCGATCGACGGCACCAGCCGCTCCGCGACGGCGGTGCACGAAACAAGCCAGGCCTTCTCGGCCCAGGCCAATACGCTGGAAACAGCGGTTGAAACGTTCCTGAAAAGGGTGACCGCGGCGTAATGACCGGCGGCCATCGGAAACACAGAGGACTCACCATGCGCTTCAAGATTTCCGGAATTATCGCCGCCGCCTTCGTCGCCGGTGTTTGCTGCGCCGGTGCGCTGATGTTTGGCGCCAATGCCGCGACTTCCGCCGAGGACGACGCCATGATCGCCAAAAGCCTCGCCACCATGTTGCGATCCGGCCGCACGGTGATCTCGCGCAATCAGGACAAGATCAACGATCCCAAGCTCGCCGACAAAGGCCTCGACGGCAAGACCGTGCTGGCGGAGGCGGTGAAAATCTACAAGGAAACGGCCGGCATGGATCCAGTCGCGCTCGATGCCAATACGCGGCACGGCAAACTGATCCGGATGGAGATGGAAGCGATTGTCGAAGTGATGGAAGGGCATCAGCAGACCATCAACCGGGCGGGCGTCGGCTTCAAAGGATTTATCCCGGCGGTGTTCGGCCGCCAGGTCAGCGAAGCTTTTGGCCGTCGCGCCACCGGACTTGCTGAAATGAAAGTGACGGCCCCGGCGAAACTGGTGCGCAATCCGAAAGCGCGCGCCGACGAGTGGGAAGGCGCGGTCATCAAGGACAAGTTGATGTTGGCGTCATGGTCGAAGGACGAGGTCTTCTCGGAAGTCGCCAAGAGCAAAGGCAAGGACGCCTACCGGACCGCGATGCCGGAATATTACGCCGCGAGCTGCCTGAGCTGTCACGGTTCGCCGGCCGGCGAAATCGATATTACCGGCTATCCGAAAGAAGGCGCCAGCGTCGGCGATCTCGGCGCCGTCATCAGCATCACGCTGTATAAGTAAAATTGTAAGTTCCGCCTCCCGGAACTTCGGTTTTACTTGGGCTTTCGGCCGATCGCGCCGGAACCCCCGTCACGACCGCGGCGTTGGCATTGCACTGTCCTCATACAGCGGACGTGCCATGCCCTTTCTAGGATACCTCGCAATCATTCTGGTGTCGCTCGGCGGCATCCTTTTTGAATTGAATTGGCTGACCAGTCCGAAGCTTGAAAACAAGCCGGCAGTGCAGGCGAGCGTCGCAGCGCCGCCGAAAGTGGCGGAGGCTATAATGCCGCGCAGCGAAATCGCGCCACCGCGTAATGTCGCCCCGACAGTCACGATGGTGCCGGCGGCGTCGAGTGCCGCTCCCGCTCCCGCTCCCGTTGCCGCTGCGCCCGTCCCTGCGCCTCAGCCCGTTGAGACAAGCAGCCAGCAAGCCGGCACAGCGCCGGCGATCAGTCCGGCGCCGTTTGGAGCGGCGACCGGTGGCGCTACGAGTCTCGCGTCGACCGAGACCACTGGTGTGGCGCCGCAGGAGTTCAAACGGGAATTCACGACCGACACGAAAGCCGACACCACCGTCAGCTCGGCAACGGTGACGTCCGCCGTCGCGGTTTCGGCGAACAACAAATGCGACGTCGCGGCATGCTCGGCGGCCTATCAATCGTTCCGCGCCTCGGACTGCACGTTCCAGCCGATGGACGGCGCGCGCAAGGCCTGCGACCGCGCACCTGAGGCAGCGCAACGGGCCGCACCACCGCCGCGCGACACCAGGGTGGAAGCCGCCGCGCGCAAGCCTAACAAGGACACCGAGTTGCGCGCGGTCGAACGGGAGGTACGGCGGATGACTGCCCGCGAAGCCGGCATCGATCCCGGCAACAATCCCGGGATGGGCCGCAGCGAAGTCATCATGATCGAGCGCCGCGACTGGTAAAGATGGCGATTTGCCGGTGAGGCGGGTTCGGGCCTATTATTGGCCGCTGCCTGCATGACACGTCCGCAATCGTTTAAGGCCCTCGATGCGAGTGACTTTCTATTCCGCGGTTGTGCTGGTCGCGGCCGGCAGCGTGGTCTTGGGGCTGGACTGGATGTCGGCGCCCATGCCGCCGATGCCGGAAGCCAAGAACGTGGTGTTCGCGCCGCCTCCGCCGCCGCTCCCACCCAGAGTGATCGCCGGGCCGGTCGCCGCACCAAGTCCCAGCCCGCCCGTCAATCCATTGCCAGCTGCACCTGTCGCTGTGCCAGCGCCTGTGCCTGTCGCACCGCCGCGGGTCGTGGCAGCAGCCAGACCGAAATGCGACGTCGAGGCCTGCGCCAAAGCGTACCGGTCCTTTCAGGAATCCGACTGCACCTATAATCCGAGCTTCGGTCCGCGGCGGCTCTGCACCAAAGGCGACCCGGCGAAATACGCCAATGACGCGCCGACACCTGCGCCGACAGCGCCAACGGCGCCACCGCCAATTGCCGAGCCAGCACCGGCGGCGCCGGCCGCCGAAATTCCTGGATCGATCATGGCGCCGGAACCGGGCACGGCGCCCACGGCCACGCCACCGCGATGCAATGTCACCGCTTGCGCCGCATCCTATCCGCGGTCGTTCCGCGAAGCGGATTGCACATACAATCCGGGCTCCGGCCCGCGCCGCGTGTGTGAGAAGTAGGCGGCCTTTCGCGTAGTCCCGATCCCGGTCATACTTTCAAAAAAATGACCCTGGGGAGGGATCGTATGAAGCGCGTTACAATCTCATTGTGCGCGGCTGCGCTGTTATTCAGCGCGCCGGCTTTTGCGGAAACCATCAGAATAGTCGTGCCGTTCGCTGCAGGCGGGCCGGTCGATCAGCTCGCGCGCGTGCTGGCGCATGAACTGGGTCCGCAGCTCAACGCCGATGTGGTCGTCGAAAACAAAGGCGGCGCCGGCGGCGCGCTCGGCTCCGAGACCGTGGCGCGCGCCGCGCCCGACGGCCGCACGATGCTGCTTGCCAGTCTCGGCTCGCAGGTCATCAGCCCGGTGCTCAAGCCGCCGGCCGGCTACGAACCGGTGAAAGGCTTCGAGCCGGTGATGCTGGTCGGTTCGGTGTCGACGCTGCTTGTTGTCAGCCCCAAGCTCGGTGTGTCGTCGCTCAAGGAAGTGATCGACAAGGCCAAGGCCGGACAGAAGATGACTTACGGCTCCGCCGGGCCGGGCACGACGATGAACATCGCCGGCGAATTGCTCAATGCATCGGCGGGCACCAAGATTTCACATGTGCCGTATCGCGGCGCCGCGCCGGCGATCAACGATCTGCTCGGCGGCCATGTCGATATGCTGAACGCCGATTTCCCGGTGCTGCTGCCGATGATCAAGGCGAACACGGTCAAGGCGGTGGCGCTGTTCGGACCGGAGCGTTCACCGTTGCTGCCGGAAATTCCGACGACGAAGGAACTGGGCCTGCCCGACGTGGTGATGGAAAACTGGTACGGCATTTTCCTGCCCGCCGGCACACCGAAGGACGTTGCGGACAAACTGGAGAAGGCGCTCTTCAAAGTCGTCGAACTGCCCGCGGTCAAGGAGCGCTTCGCCGCCAACGGCATGCATGACACGCTCGGCAGCGCCGCCTTCAAGGCGCGGCTGGCGAAAGAATTCCCGTATTGGCAGGACACGATCAAGAAGCTCGGGATCGCCGGCGAGTAATTATTTTTTCTTCGGCAGCAACTCGCTGACCGGCGCACCGGCGGCGATCTTGGCGACGCGGATTTCTTCGTTTGCCGCGATGCGCCGCGTGCGCTCAAGCACCTCAGCCGCGCGTGCCCGTGGGATGAAACAGACGCCGACGCCGTCGGCCAGCACCAGATCGCCGGGATTGACGGCGATGCCGCAGATTGAGACCGGCTTGTTGACTGCGACAGTCTGCAAACGCCACTTGCCGCTCATCGGACTGACACTGCGCGACCACAGGCCGTAACCGATGTCGCGCGCATGATCGACGTCGCGCGCGCCGCCGTCGATGACGGCGCCGATCTGGCCCTGGCGATGACCGATGGTCTGCGACATGCCGCCGAGATTGGAGGCGTTGTCGACGCCTTGCACCACCAGCACGTCGCCCGGTTCGCTGATGTTGTGCGCCTCGATTTCGGCCATGCCCGAGACGCCGCCGGCTACTGCGGCGGCCACCGAACGCGGTTCAGCGATGTTGTGAAGCGTCAGCGCGCGCCCGACGATGCGCACTTTTGCATCGACCGGCTTGAGGGTGGAGGCGGGGATGACACCGACGATGCCGAGCTCATCCATGGCATCCGACGCCATGCCGGTGAGATCCGGCAGAGCGCGGAAGCCGTCGAGAATGTCTGCCGGAATGACCGGCAGTTCGAGCATGCCGAAAGCGTCGGGGGCAAGTTTGCCCAGTGTTTGCTTGGTCATCCCTAGGGCAATTTCACGATTTCGACCCAGTTTGGCTTCTTGCCCATCGGATATTCTTTGAGCTTGGTGAGCTTGCCGCTCTTTTTGTCGATGGCATAGCTGGTCATGCTGTTGGACAGTTCGCCGACCGCCAGCAAAACCTTGCCGGATGGATCGATGTTGAAAGCGCGCGGCTGCTTCTCGGTCGGGAAGGAGTCGATTGCGGTCAATGTGCCGGTTTTGCCGTCGACCTTGAACGCGGCCAACGTGCTGCTGGTGCGCTCGGAGGCGTAGAGGAATTTTCCATCCGGTGTGAGGTGAATGTCGGCGGCCCACGGCTTGCCCTCGAAACCTTTCGGCAGCGAGGTCGTGACCTGGGTTTCCTTCTTCAGCGTGCCGGTCTTGGCGTCCCACGGAAACACATAGATCGACGCGTCGAGTTCGTTGAGCAGATAGACGAACTTCTTGTTCGATGAAAACGCCAGATGGCGCGGGCCGGCCTTGGCCTTGACGCTGACGGTCGGCGGATCGTTCGGCGTCAGTTTGCCGGTCTTGGCGTCGAACTTCTGCTGGTAGACGACGTCGCCGCCGAGGCTGGTGTGCAGCACGTATTTGTTGGTCGGATCGGTGATGATGCAATGTGCGTTCGGCTGTGTCGCGATGGTCTGCGTCGCCGTCTGCACGACGCCATCGGCGCCGATCGGATTGACCGTGACCTTGTTGCCGCCGTAGCTCGCGCTCAGCAAAAATTTGCCGGTGCGGTCGGTGGAAACATAGGCCATTGAATCGGCGAGCGTGCCGGGGCCGACGAGCGTCAGCTTGCCAGTCTTCTTGTCGATCGCGAAGGTGACGGCGGAGTAGGGCTCGTTTCGCAAGCCGACGGTGAGACGTTTCTTGTCGGGGCTCACCGCCATCGGCAGCGAACCGCCGGGCTTGGCCGGACCCGGCACCGCGGTGGTAGCGATGGGCGTGAGTTCGCCGTTGGCTTTCAACTCCAGAACGGTGACGTCCTGGCTGTCCGAACTTCCGGCATAGACGAAGGTGGCGGCCTGTGCGGATGGCATGAAAATTCCTCCGCCGAGAACGGCTGTCAAACTCAACGTCGCGATTGTGTATCCACGCATGGCATTTCCCCCCGGTTATATGATCGGGATGTCCCGGATGGCTCCCGATCTTGCGTGAAAGGTAGTGGTTTTGCGGGGCTTAGGCGAGGGGCTTTAAGTCAGCGGCTCCGTTCCTCCTTTGCCTTGGTTCGCGTGTCGGAGGGCGTCTCGCCGAATTGGCGACGGTAGGCCCGGTTGAAATAAGAGATATCGCCGAAGCCATTGTCATGGGCGATCCGCGCAATGCTGAAGCGGCAGTAGAGCCGATCGATCAACAGGCTCTGCACTTTCAGGAGTCGTTGGGTGACGACGAATGACGAAAACGACATCCCGTCATCCTCAAACAGCTTTCGCAGGTAGCGCGGCGAAATGCCGTGTTGGCGTGCCAGCGCATCGGCCGACAGGTCGTTGCGGCCGAGATTTTCCATGATGTCGATTCTGATGGCGCTCAGGCGAGCGGCCTTGCCGGTCGCCGACCGTCGGTTTCCGGGAAATTCCTGCGTCGGGATTCGCGACTGACAAAACGATTTGCGTTCCGGCATTGGCCCTCGAATTGATTGAGCAACATCAATTCGTTAGTCGTGCCGTGGCGCCCTTCGGTTCAATCGATCGCTGGAATCCTGCCAATCTGTGTGGTTGCGGTGCCGGCACTCCAGCGGAGTGCCGGATAAACCTATGTATGTGCCGCCTGAGGCAAGTTTGCGCTGAAAACCGGCGTCTACATCGCGCGTTGCGGCGCGGTCTGCAGAAGCTCCCGCAACTGCTTGGCGTAAAATTTGGCGCTGCCCGTGGTGCCGTGGCCGCTGGTTTCGACGCTCGCCGGGATCAGCAGCAGCTTGCCGTTCTTGACCTGCTTCATGGCGGCTTCGGTGACGCCGGTTTCCGGCGGATTGCGTTCGTCGTCGGCGGCATTGATCGCGAGCAGCGTCGCCTCGATCTTGGCGAGGTTCGGCGCAGCGTCGTAATCGGCAGACGAGCCCCACTGCCAGAGAAAATCATTGGCGTCGGCGGTCATCGGCGCGGCAAGGCGTGTGTCGACCACCTTGTCGGCCTGCGCGCGCGTCGGCGCCTGTTTCTGAAAATTGAGCGTGCCGCCATTGGTGGCGATGGCGAAGAATACGTTGGCAAGCCGCAGCGATCCCGGTTGCTTGGTGTAATTGCCGTTGGCGTATTCGGGGTCCTGGCGAATGGACTCCAGCATCATTCGGCGCAGCATCCAGTTGCGTGATGCCATCGCGGTCGGCTGCGACGCCATCGGCACCGCGACATCCATGAACTGCGGATATTTCTCCGCCCACAGCCAGGTCTCCATGCCGCCCATCGAATTGCCGATGACCAGGCGCAGGCGCTTGATGCCGAGACCTTCGGTCAACAGCCGGTGTTGGGCGTCGACCATGTCGGCGTAATTGTATTGCGGGAATTTGGTTTTCAGTCCGTCGGACGGTTTCGTTGATTTGCCGTGGCCGACCGCGTCCGGAAGGATGATGAAATATTTCGTCGCGTCGAGGGGCTGGCCCGCGCCGAATAGCTCACCGGCGAAGGCCGGCGTCAGCATACTGCCGGCGGCGCCGCCGGTGCCGTGCAGCACCAGAACCGGCTGGCCGGTGGGCTCGCCGATCGTGGTGTAGGCGAGCTTGAGCTCGGGCATCACCTCGCCGGTATGGAATTTGAAGTCGCGCGCGGTCCACGTGCCCTGCTTCGGCGCGGGATAATCGGCGGCGCTGGCGGCAAAGGATATCAGCGCGAATGCGGACGCGAGAGTGACGTGAAGGCGCTTCATGGCGTTTCTCCCAAATGCGCTTTTTTGTGCGCTTGGGCGAAAGGCTACTCCAACGGAGCGGCGGGCGGGAGGGGGAGGTCTCCCCGTCGGTCAGGCGCGGTTCTCTAGCGCTGGGCGACCTTGTCGAGCTTCGCCTTGTCCGGCTTGTGCTGCTTGCGCGCGGCGAACTGCTGGATCGGAGCCTTGGCCGTTTCTTTGGCGGCCGGTTTGGCAACGTCGATCACGGCCGTGACCCGCGCGCCGTGTTTGGCGATCTTGGCGGGCGCGGCAGGTGCCGTCTGCGACGGCACCGAAGCATCGGCCGATGCGAGGACCAGCGGCTTGGTGGCGGCGGTCTTGGCAACCGCGTTCTTTTCAATCGATGCGATGCGGTGTTTCGACGGAGGCTTTTGTGTCTCGGCTTTGGCAACCAGCGTCGGCGCCATCTCGGCGAGGCGTTGCGGCGATGGCGCGGGCAGCGGAATGGTCTCCGGTCCGGTCCAGGCATAAAGCCCGGCGGCTTCCTGACATGGCGCGTGGCGCGGCAGACGCTGGCCTGGATGTTCCGCCGACGCGGCGGTCCAGTTTTCCGCCGGGCGGCCGGTGATCGTTTTCACATAGCCTTTCGTCTCTTCCGGCAGCTTGCCCTTCTTGCCCAGCCAATCCTGGATGCGCTTGGGCCCGGCATTGTAGGCGGCGGCGGCGAGACCGAGATTGCCGAACTGCGAAACCAGATTGCGCAGCAGCCGCGCCGAAGCCGGGATCGCCTGCAGTGGGTCGAATGGATTTTCCAAGCCCATGCTGGCGGCGGTCTCGGGCATGAACTGTGCGACGCCCTGCGCGCCCGCGGAACTCACGACCTCGGGCTGGAAGCGGCTTTCCTGAAACAGCAGGCTGATGAAGAACGGCACCGGCAGATGGTTGGACTCGGCGGCTTGCGTCAGCGTCTCGCAGACTTCCTCGACCGTGCGATGCACGACGGGCTTGGCGATCGGCGGCAACGGAATGCGCTCTGCTGTGATTTTCGCCGGCGTTTCAACCGCGGGAGTTTCGGCGATAGACGTTTCGTTGCGGGGCGTTTCGGCCGCGATCTCGGTCGCACTCATGTCGATCGGAATTTCCGCGCGCACCGGTTCTGCATTGCCGGCTTCGGCGGCATCAAGCGGTGCGTGACGCGCGTGAAGTTTTGGGCCCGCTTTGGCGCCGTAGAATTCGTCGAGGGAAAGCCGCGTATCGGAACCGGTCGCACCGGACCATGTCATGAAACATACACAGGCGGGCACGAAGAGCCGTCGCATTTCTTGCGATCCCCG
Organism: uncultured Hyphomicrobiales bacterium; assembly: GCA_903885555.1. Lineage (GTDB taxonomy): Bacteria > Pseudomonadota > Alphaproteobacteria > Rhizobiales > Xanthobacteraceae > Pseudolabrys. Next base: position 2,271 of record CAISIV010000029.1, on the reverse strand, counting down.
TATCGTTGGGCGCGCGCTGATCGGTGCGGCGCGAAATGAAAGCGCGAGGAGATGTCCCTCGTGATGCACTTCTGTGCAGTCACAATGGGACAGATTTACGTCGCGAATGAAAGCGATTCGCCGCGTTCTCGCCGCAGTTCCATCGCGAAAAGTTCCGCGCGGTTACCGAGCGGCTAACGGAAATCAGTAAATTTTGATCAACGGGTCGACTTACCGTCGCGCGTGAGCGCTCACGGCGCTTCGGCGTAAGCGGCTTTGATCGCGCCGGCGAGCCGGCCCTTGTCGGGCGAACGTTCACCGAAGGCAGCGGTCACTGCTTCTACCGTCTGGTCGATGCTGCGACCGGATCTCTTTTCAGCTTCGGTGCGGTCGCGCACCTCGTTCAGATACGTTCGATAGCCGTTAATGAAGATGCTGCCATCGCCGGTCGGGCCGTGACTCGGCACGATGATGGCGGGCTTGAGTGCTTCCAGTTTGTCGAGGCTCGCAAGCCATTGGCGGCGGCTCGAATGAATGCTGGCGAAGGCCGGCTGCGCGCGCATCGCGATGTCTCCGGAAAACAGCACGCGCTCGGACTCAATCCAGATGATGGTGTCGCCGAGCGTATGGTTCGCGCCCATCGCCGTGAGCTTGGCGGTCACGCCGCCGAGATCGAGGTCGTAGTCCTTTTCAAACGTGATGTCGGCCTTGCGGAATTCCGCACCTTTCAGCAACTCGGCATGGATCTCGGAACGCTTGGCGAAGATGACCGCGAGGCTCAGGCCCTGTTCGGCGATGTCCTTGATCTCGTCGGTTGAACGGATGAGCTTGGTGGTGGTGGGGAACGACTGAGCGCCGAGGTCGTGCTCGGGATGTATGTGCGTGCTGACAAGATAAAGCTGCTTGTCGCCGGCGAGTTTTTTCGCCACGTCATAGACGGCCTTGCCGTTCGGCGGGCCGAGCCCGGTGTCGATGACCAGCACGGCGCTGTCGCCGACGACGTAGCCGACGTTCGGCACCAGCGGCACGCTGTTGTCCGGGATGATGTGAACGTGCACCGAAATCTGCCGCAGGCCCTCGACCTTCACGATCGGCGGCGGCGGTGTTTGCGCCAGCAGCGGTGAAGAGACCAGCGCGAAACTGAGCGTGGCAGCAGCACAAATGAGTTTCATGACGTTTCCCCGGTGGTGTTTTCTTTAACGATACACCAAGGGGAAACGCGGCGGGAGGGGCCGTCTAGTAGACCACCACGCTCCGGATCGACTTGCCCTCATGCATCAGATCGAAGGCATGGTTGATCTGGTCGAGCGGCATGGTGTGCGTGATCAGGTCGTCGATGTTGATCTTGCCGTCCATGTACCAGTCGACGATCTTCGGCACGTCGGTGCGGCCGCGCGCGCCGCCGAAGGCGGTACCTTTCCAGACGCGGCCGGTGACGAGCTGGAACGGGCGCGTCGCGATTTCCTGGCCCGAACCGGCGACGCCGATGATGATGCTCTCGCCCCAGCCGCGGTGCGTGCATTCCAGTGCCTGGCGCATGACATTCACATTGCCGATGCATTCGAACGAGAAGTCGGCACCGCCGCCGGTGAGATCGACGATGGCCTGCACCACCTTGTCGTTGCCGACCTCGGACGGATTGACGAAATGCGTCATGCCGAACTTTTTCGCCATGGCGACGCGCGCCGGATTGAGATCGACGCCGATGATCTTGTCGGCTCCGACCATGCGGGCGCCCTGCACGACGTTGAGCCCGATGCCGCCGAGGCCGAACACCACGACATTGGCGCCGGGCCAGACTTTCGCGGTGTTGATGACGGCGCCGATGCCGGTGGTGACGCCGCAGCCGATGTAGCAGATCTTGTCGAACGGTGCGTCCTCACGGACCTTGGCCAGCGCGATTTCCGGCAGCACGGTGAAATTGGCGAAGGTCGAGCAGCCCATGTAGTGAAATACCGGATCGCCGTCGCATCTGAATCGAGAAGTGCCGTCCGGCATCACGCCTTTGCCCTGCGTGCTGCGGATCGCGGTGCACAGGTTCGAGCGCTGCGACAGGCAGGTTTTGCACTGCCGGCATTCCGGCGTGTAGAGCGGGATGACGTGATCGCCGACTTTCAGCGAGGTGACGCCGGCGCCGACTTCGCGCACGATGCCCGCGCCTTCATGGCCCAAGATCGCCGGGAAGATGCCTTCCGGGTCCGCACCCGACAGCGTGTAATAGTCGGTGTGGCAGACGCCCGTCGCCATCACCTCGACCATCACCTCGCCGGCCTTCGGGCCTTCGATCTCAAT
>CAISIV010000028.1 GCA_903885555.1 uncultured Hyphomicrobiales bacterium | reverse complement strand
GAGGCTGCCCGGCGATGGCGTGGTCACCGGCTGGGGCACGGTCAATGGCCGCGTCGTCTATGTCTTCGCCAAGGATTTCACGGTGTTCGGCGGCTCGCTGTCGGAAGCGCACGCGCAGAAGATCATCAAGGTGCAGGACATGGCGATGAAGGCGCGTTGTCCCGTCATCGGCCTGTTCGATGCCGGCGGCGCGCGCATCCAGGAAGGCGTTGCCGCGCTCGGCGGCTACGGCGAAGTGTTCAAGCGAAACGTGCAGGCCTCCGGCGTCATCCCGCAGATTTCCGTCATCATGGGGCCGTGCGCGGGCGGCGACGTCTATTCGCCGGCCATGACCGACTTCATCTTCATGGTGCGCGACACGTCATACATGTTCGTCACCGGCCCCGATGTGGTGAAGACGGTCACCAACGAAGTCGTCACCGCCGAAGAACTCGGCGGCGCGTCGATCCACACGACCAAGTCAGGTGTCGCCGACGGCGCTTTCGAGAACGATGTCGAGTGTCTGCTGCAGATGCGCCGGCTGATCGACTTCCTGCCGGCCAACAACGAGGCCGGCGTGCCGGAATGGCCGGCGGCGGACGATCCGGACCGCTTCGATGAATCGCTCGACACGCTGATCCCGGACAATCCAAACAAGCCCTACGACATCAAGGAACTGATCCACAAAGTCGTGGACGAGGGCGACTTCTTCGAAGTCTCGGCCAAACACGCCATGAACATCGTCATCGGTTTTGGCCGCATCGCCGGCCGCACGGTGGGCTTTGTCGCCAACCAGCCGCTGGTGCTGGCCGGCGTGCTCGACAGCGCGGCTTCGCGGAAAGCTGCGCGCTTCGTGCGCTTCTGCGACAGCTTCTCGATTCCGATTGTCACCTTCGTCGACGTGCCGGGCTTTCTGCCCGGCACCGACCAGGAATACGGCGGACTCATCAAACACGGCGCCAAGCTGCTGTTCGCCTACAGCCAGTGCACCGTGCCGCTCGTCACCGTCATCACGCGCAAGGCCTTCGGCGGCGCTTATGACGTGATGGCGTCCAAGCACGTGGGCGGCGATCTGAATTACGCCTGGCCGACGGCGCAGATCGCCGTGATGGGCGCCAAGGGCGCGGTCGAGATCATTTTCCGCGCCGACATCGGCGACAAGGATGCGATCGCCGCGCGCACCAAGGAATACGAGGACCGCTTTCTGTCGCCCTTCGTCGCCGCCGAGCGCGGCTATATCGACGACGTCATCATGCCCCATTCGACAAGGCGCCGGCTCGCCCGCGCGCTGGCAATGCTCAAGGGCAAGAAGGTCGAACTGCCGAGCCGCAAGCACGATAATTTGCCGCTCTGACGTGCCGTTCCGCGCTTGAAATCAGGACGGGTGCCGTTTCCAAACAGCCATCGTGCGTTGTAGGCTGACGCCGGGGGCACCAACCGATGAGCGTCGCCGGACAGTCCGTCATTACACACGCTGCCGCATTGAGCTGGCAGGCCGGCGTTATTCCGGAATTCTGGAGCATCGTGCCGCACGCCGGCATGATCTATGCCCGCACCGCCGCGGGCATCGTGTGGTGGGATGATGGCGAGCGGCAGTGGCGCAGCGTCAAAAAGAATCCGTTCGACCTGTACTGCATGGGGTTGGCGGCGGCGGCCGGTTCGGCCGAGCCGATCTATGCGCTGGAAGGCCGCTTTCTGTTCGTCAGTTATGACGGCTGCCGCACCTGGAAGCGGCGCGCGATGCCGTTCGAACACGTGCCCGGCTCGCAGACGCCGGTCGCGGCCGATCCCCGCATGCCGTTCACGCTCTATGTGTTCGGCCAGACTTTGGCGGCGACCGATCCCGACTGGAAGACGCAACACGGTCTGTACTGGAGTTCGAATGCGGGGCGGACCTGGGACGGGCCTTTGCTGATCGGCCCGGTCGGCCCTCCGCTTGGCCCGGTCCGGCACGGCTTGATCGTGCTGGCGCCCGATCCAGCCTTCGCCATGAGCGGCGGCATCTTCATGGCGACCGGCCATGGCCTCTATCAATGGTCCAGCATGCCTGTGAGCGGAGAGCGGGCCATGCCGCTGTTCGAACTGCCGGTGTCCGATAAAGCGGCGATCAACGCAATCGCGGTCGGCCCGCGCGCCAAGAATCCGATCGCTGTCGCGGCGCACGTCGACGGGGACTATCACCTCAAGGTCAGTCTGGACGCCGGCGCCACTTGGACAATCCGGGATCCTTATCCGCACAAGTTCTGGATCGACGACCTGCTGTATGTCGACGATGTTCTGTTTGCCAAATTGCTGCATTGGGACCCGGCCGCGGGCGACAAGCTGGCCGGCGCCATTCTGATGTCGCGCGACAATGGCGCGACCTGGATCGACATCACGGCGCCGGACCTGGTGATGCCGCTCACCCATCAAATGTCAATCAATTGGCCGCGCGAGGGCCTCGCCGCGACGGCAACGCATCTCTATCTCATGTCGCGCGGCATGGGCACGCGTTCGATTGCGCTGTCCGATTTGCGCAAGGTGGTGGGGTGAGAAAGGACGTGATCAAAGTAATCTTGGCCGCGCTTTTGGCGCTCGCCGCAACCGCGTCCCACGCGCAATTGCAGAACGAAAACCTGCTGGCCGCTTTGCCACCCGGCTACAAGGTCGATTTCCAACTGAAAGACCCGAAGGCGATCATCTCTGAAATGGTGCCGTCGGCGGAGAACGTGCACGCCTGGACCGAGATGGTGACGGTGCAGATTTTCTTCGGTCTCAAGGTCGCGCCTGGGGAATTCCGTGCACGGCTGGAGAAGCTGTGGGGCGACAGTTGTCCGGGCAGTACCTTCCACACGGTTGGCAGCGGGTCCGAGAATGGCTATCCGGCGCTGGTCTGGATCCAGAATTGCCCGCTGAACAAACAGACCGGCAAGCCGGAGATCACCTGGATGAAGGCCATCCGCGGCAATGACAGCCTCTACCTCGTGCAGAAGGCGTTCAAGTTCATGCCGTCGGACGAGCAGGTGACGGCCTGGACGAAATATTTGCGCGGCGTCGCCGTGTGTGACTCGCGCCTGCCCGAAGACGAATTAGCCGGCTGGAAGTGCCGGCGCGGACGCGCGATACTGAGCGCGTTGTCGCCACCCGTTCACCGTACGGCCCCCATGTCACCTCCCGCACTGCCTTACGTCGCCGTTCCTGAATCCTTCAAGCTGCCGCCCGGCGTAAATTTCGGCGGCACGTCCGGCATCGCCTTCACGTCCAAGGGCACGATGTTCGTCATCCATCGCGGACCGATGCCGCTGATGGAGTTCGACGCCGACGGCAATTTCATGCGCGGCTTCGGCGACGGCATGTTCGACCGGCCGCACGGCCTGCGCATCGACGCGCACGACAACATCTGGACCTCCGACGTCGCATCGAACCTGGTCTACAAGTTCAATGCGTCAGGCCGGCTGGAAATGACGCTCGGCGTCAAAGGCTGGACCGGCGAGTGGCACCCCTATGGCCACCTCAAGCTGTTCCACGAGCCGAACGAGGCGGTGGTCGGGCCGACCGGCCGCATCTATGTGCTGCAAGGCCACGGCAAGGCCGAGTCCTGCATTCACATGTTCGACGCCAGCGGCGACTTCATCAAAACCATCGGCAAGAAGGGCAAGGGGCCGGGCGAGTTCGACCTGCCGCATTCGCTGGTGTTCGACAAAGCCGGGCTGCTCTACGTCGCCGACCGCAACAACGGCCGCATCCAGGTGCTCGACGAAGACGGCACTTATATCCGCGAGTCATCGCATCCCGGCACGCCGTGCGGCCTCTACATGACCCAAGATCTTAAATCTGGTGACCAGCACATCTGGCTGGCGCACGGCCACACCGGCGAAGTCATGAAGCTCGATCTGCAGGGCAACGTCGTCGGCAAGATGCAGGGCTCAGGGCAGGGCAAGACGCTCGGCAAATACGGCGAGGCGCATTACATCGCGGTCAGCCCGCGCGACGAGATCTTTGTCGCCGATACGCTGAACTACCGCGTTCAAAAATATGTGAAGGGGTAGCCGCGGCCGGCGTACCGGTATGCGCGTAGTTCGAAAGCAATCATTAACCATAGGAAGCCCATACAAGCCGGTGAATTTGGACGGGCGGCCCTTGAACTCCCACTCTCGCAACACCTCGTTCGACGCCGTTCTCATTGCAGGGACGGCGCTGCTCGGCCTCGTCATCACCGCCTTTATCGCGGTGACCCCGCGCGATCCGCTGGCGCCGGTCGCCGTGGTTTTCGCGCCCTGGATCGGGGCTGGCGTGGCGATGGCCGCCGCGGCCGAGGCCGGTGCGCAGGTGCTGCAGGCCGGCGCGGCGTCCAACATCATCATCGTGCAGCCTGTAGAGCGCGGCTATGCCGCGCGCGTCGCCGCGCAGGGCGCATGGCTGGTGGCGGACGCAACGGCGTTCGGCGGCTGTCTGGTGACGCGATGAACGGCACCATCACCAGTCTCGAAACTTTACGCAGCATTGTCTCCAAAGTCCTGACTGCGTTGACGATGCTGCATGTGCCGCCGCTGATCGCCATTGCCGCGTTACGCGGCTTCGACGTCACGTCCACCGCAATCGCCGCGATCACATTTTCCGCCGTTCCGGCGCTGCTCTATCGCCTGCAGCGCTCGACCCTGACCGTCGCCTTTGCTCTGGCGGTCGGTCTGGTCGGGCAGACGTCGCTGCTGGTGTTCCTGATGAAGGGGCACCCGTGGCAGATCGAGATGCATTTTTATTACTTCGCCGTGCTGGCGATGCTCGCCGGTTTCTGCGGCTGGCGCGTCATCGTGCTCGCGGCGGGTCTCATCGCGGTTCAGCATCTCGCCTTGAACTGGCTGATGCCCGAGGCGCTCTATGCCGGCGGCGGCGAATTCCAGCGCGTGCTGGTGCATGCCTGGGTCGTCATCGTCGAGTCCGGCATGCTGATTGCGATCGGCAGGATCATCCGCGACGCCTTCCGCGAACTGGATAAGACCCGCGCCGATGCCGAGCGCAGCGCCGCCGAGCTCGAGCGTGCCGCCGGCGCGCGCGAAATGATGCTGACGACAGCGACCCGGCGCGCCGGTGAAACCCGTGCGCTGCTCGACAGCTTCGATGCCGAAATGTCGAGCGCGATCGACGCGCTGCATGCCAGCGCCGCCGGCCTGATGGGCAATGCCGATCGCCTCGGCGCATCCTCGGCCAAAACCAGCGCGCAGGTCGTTACGGTGCTGGCGGTGTCGGAGGAGACGTCGCGCACCGTCGAAATGGTGGCGGCCGCCGGTCACGAACTGTCGCGCACCATCAACGAGGTCGGCGTCAGCGCGGCAAGGTCGTCGGCGCTGGCCGCCGCTGCCGTCGCCGAAGCCAAACGCACCAGCATCACGATGGATGAGATGGCCGCCGTCAGCGCCGAAATCGGCGCGGTGACGGGTCTCATCAGCGGCATCGCCGAGCAGACCAATTTGCTGGCGCTCAACGCCACCATCGAGGCGGCGCGTGCCGGCGAAGCCGGGCGCGGCTTTTCCGTCGTCGCGCAGGAGGTCAAGGCGCTGGCGAACCAGACCGCCAAGGCGACGGCGGACATCGCCGAGCGCGTGACGGCGATGCAGAACACCAGCAATCGCTCGGTCGCGGCCATCGAGGCGGTGTCGTCCAAGATCCAGCAGCTCGACGAAGTGGCGGCGAGCATCGCGCACGCGGTCGACGAGCAGGTCGAGGGCACCCAGGGCATTGCCGCCAATGTCAGCGCGGCCGCCGAGGGCGTCGGCCACGTCGAGAAATCCATCGCCACGATCGAACAACTGACCGGCACCAATGCGCAGGACGTCGCGCAGGTCAGCAACGCCGCGCAACAGGTCGCGCTGCAGACCCAGCGCATCCGCGAGCGCGTGCACGCCTTCACCGCCGATATCGAGCGGCTGCGGGCTTAGGCCATTTACAACCTGAGATCGTCGCGCCACACTCCCGGTTGTATAACCGGGGGGCATACGATGGCGGACGAAGCAACAAAACCTGCGGCAGCAACACCGGCTGTGGACGCCGCGGCGGCTGAGACACGGCAGCGCATCCTTGGCGCTTACAAGGAAATGCTGCGGTTCCAGTTCTACGGCACGGTCGGCATTGTCGTCCTGACCATCGTGATCCTGGTGCCCGGCTTCATCACCGAGAAGCTGTCGCCGCCGCTTCTGGTGCTGGTCGTGCTCGCCGGCATGCTGGGCGCGTTCTTCAGCGCGCTGACACGGCTCTATCACGTCGATGACGCCGGCGCCGCCTTGATCACGCCGACGATCGGCGAGCTCGGCGGCAAATACATGTTCATGTACGCCTCCGTGCCGTCGGTGATCGGCGCCATCGCGGCGGTCGTGCTCTACCTCGTGTTCGTGTCCGATCTGGTGGGCGGCGATATGTTTCCCAGCATCGAATGCACGACGGCCGATGGCTGCAAATCGATTTCCGGCCTGATGCAGCATTACTGGCCCGAGTCGCCATCGGACTACGGCAAGGCGCTGGTGTGGTCCTTCATCGCCGGCTTCTCCGAACGCTTCGTGCCGGACCTGTTGCAATCGCTGGTGAAGAACGAAGAGAAGAAACGCGCCGGGCAGGAGCAGGGCGGGGATCAGAGCCAATAAGAACCAAATTTGAGGAAGAGCGAAACGCTGCGCCGCTACGGCGAGGCGCATTACATCGCCGTCAGCCCGCGCGACGAGATATTCGTCGCCGATACATTGAACTACCGCGTACAGAAGTATGTGAGGACCAAACAGTAGATCGGGCGAAGCGCCCGTACAAAACTTGCCGTAAAACGCTTGAGCCCGGCATGCATATTTTGCCGTTGTAACTCGCGGATTGTTCTGCAACCCTTGCGTTGGTTTTTGGAGTGGTCAACAGGCCGCAATAGCAATGTTGTTGTACTCAACTGATGAGTCGGTTCGTCAAGTAGAGGTCACGGCTTTGGCTGTCACCGAATCTATTGGCGCGGTGGCGTTCAGCCTCTTGCTATATTGGCATTTTAACATGCTATCGCATGTCGCGATAAGCGCGGCGCTTGCTCCTGTGCTGTTACTAAGAACGCCCAGGTCAACCGAGCTTGGTTTGAATCTAGGTTACAAAGTCGGGCGAGCGGTCTTTCGTCTAATGCTTCATGTTCAACCTGTCGATAGTCGAACTTGGACTCACCTTATATACTTTATTTTCTATTTTCTTATTTTGAACCTTCTCGGTGCTTTGAGCCTTTTTGCCGCTAAAGCCGGTGCGCTTTCGATCGCCG
>CAISIV010000027.1 GCA_903885555.1 uncultured Hyphomicrobiales bacterium | reverse complement strand
GCGCCAGTGTGTCGAGCCGGCTCTCCTTGACGACGTGCCAATTCTGCATCGCGTAGCGCTCGACAAAGACAGGTTTTGGCGGCAGCAGCGAGCTGTTGGTCGGTGCGGAGATTTCATAAAGCTTGGCCGGGCCGGCTCGGTCAGATAATGCCGTGGCCTCGATTTCAAATCGGGCGTAGCGCTCATACAGGCCGATCGCGTCGCGCATGCGCTCGCATTCTTCGGCGTCCGGCTCGAAACCCAGCACCGCCACCGCGGCGGCGATGGGATCGACGAGCGGATGCACTTCGCCTCGGGCGCCTATGTCTACGAAGCCGATGGGATTGCCCCCAAGGCGCCGCAGAATGTCCGGACCAATTTGTGTCATTCAAATTCCTGTGCCGCGGCGGAAACGTCAGGCCGTGGCGTAGAGGTCGATTTCTTCGCGCTTGGCGGAGCGGCCGGCCCGGAACGGGGTGCCCTTGCGCAGGTAGGTGCACAGCAGCGCGTAGCGGAAACGGTCCGACTGGTTTGTCAGCGACGAGTGGACGACGTCGGCATGCAGCACGACGACCGCGCCCTTGGGAACGGAGACCTGTATGCCATTCTGATCGAGGGACGCAGGCAGCACGGCTTCTTCGTTGTTGGCGTTCGGGTCCTGATTGGGTCCCGAGCCGCCGACCAGAGCCTGCGTCGGCAGGCGGCCGAATTTATGGCTGCCGGGATACACGATGAGACCGCCCATTTGCGGGGTGACTTCGGTCATTGCCGACCAGATCGACAGAAAAGCCTGCGAGCCGGCTTCGACGTAAAAATTATCCTGATGGCGGGCGAAGCCCTTGGTGCCCGGCGCGCCGAAAAAGAATTCGATTTGCAGGCCGCTCGCCGTGCCGCCGAGGAATGTCTCGACCAGCGCGGCGACGCGCTTGTTGCGGATCGGCGACAAGAAACTGGCGGTGCTGCGCTGCGGCTGCATCAGCGGACGAAAATCGTCGGCCGGGCGGCCGGGAAACGACTTGGCCATTTCAACGATGGAATCGCACTCTTGCGCGGCCCACATGTCCTGGACGATGGCAAAGCCGTTTTCCTCATAGAAAGCGGCAAGCCCCGCGTCACCGGCGCGAAAAGTCGGAACGTTTGTCATCTGTCAACCTCGGCTGGGCCCGTGCCAATGCGCCGTCTGTATAGCCGACAGTGGCGCAATGTCACACGCTATCCAAGGTTGCGAAGCGTGTAAATATGCCGCGTTTGCTGGAACCGGCGTCGGGATGCGAGAAAATTCCAAAGGAGCCCGGTTTCTCCGACGCCGGGATCATCTGCTGAAGTCGTGACCTGCGAGCGCCGCGCCAAGGTGCTGCGAATTTGGCGTGGCGTAGATATGCCGTAAATGCATCTGGTCCGAGAAGGCAACCGCGTCGATCGTCTCGGTGGGGCCGAACGGGATAAACACATCGGCGTGCCGGCGCCTGAACTCGGCAACCTGGTCCTCCAGAGCGCGGGTCGTCTCGCCGCCGTCGCACGCAACAGGATTGAACGCGATAACCAGTTTGACCTGATATCGGTCGGCAAGTTTCTTCGTTTCCTCTAACTCGCGCAGCAAGACCGGATGGCCTTCCTTGTCGACGACGGGGTCAAGCTTGCAAGGTCCGACCGGAACATCGCCGATGACGGGCGGAAACGGTACCCACCCAAGCGTCTGCCCGAACTGTTCCACCCATTGCTGCATCGTCGGGAAATTCGGCCAACCGAAAAACGGATCGGGAATTGGGATCTGCTGCAGCTTGCCGTGATAAGCGAGATTGGTCACTGCGCGACGGTAGGGTGCGCTCGGCAACATGCCCACATATCGTCCAACACCGATTAATGATTCACGCAACTCATCGGTCAGTTTGGCGTAGAGCGAATCCAGCCGCGGCAAAGAGAAAACAGTCATGTACAGAACGAGCACCTTGCGAGCCGGATTGTCGCGAAGGGCTGCTTCGGCAATATAGCGATAGCCGGTAAAGCCGACGTCGGCGCAACAACTGTAGTTGAGGTAGGTTTGTCCCGGCAGGTGCCACATCACGTCGCGCGGCGAAACGCCGAACAGCCCGGACGAGTCGCCGACCTGAATAAACTCGGCCGCAATTCCACGAAAAAGCGTAAACTTGCCTTCGATGACAAATTTCTGCGGCACGTCGGTTTTGCCGTAGCCCATCTCGTACAGCGCGGAACCGTACAAGGGACGCGGCGAACCTAACAGCGCGATGGCGCTTTCGCCCACGGCCAAAAGGCACAAAGCCGCGATCAGGCTTTTAAAACTGGAAATATATGAAGTCATAGCTGCTTCTCGCTGCGAAAAACAGAACGCCGTAGAAGAGTCCGATCCAGAGCGCGGTCTTTGTAACGACCGACATCGCCGGAAAAATATCGACAAACTCGCACCGGTGCAGCGCGCCGATCACATCGGAAACAATAATCGGCGCGGAGAACAAGACTAGGCCCCAGGCCAATGACAGGAACGCCGGGCTATACGGCGCGCCGACCCAGGCGGCGGCGCTCCATATAATAGCTTTGAACTGATCCCATCCGCTGGAAAAAAAGATTACCCAGCCAAACACGGTGAATCCGAACATCAACGCCCAGGCCATGACGGAGCCCGCGGTGCTGCCAAACAATCGCTTGAAGATGACGTCAAACGGAACAAACCGGTAAAGCACCAGCAGGAGACCGTGATAAAGACCCCACGCAATGAAGAACTTTCCCGCGCCGTGCCACAGGCCCGCCAGAAACATCGTGATCATCAGATTGCGAAAGGTTGCGAACTGCGAACCCCGGTTGCCGCCGAGTGATATGTAAAGATATTCCCTTATCCAGGTCGAAAGCGAAATGTGCCACCGCTGCCAGAACTCGCTTGGATTCCGCGATATATACGGGGTGAGAAAATTTTGAGGGATTCGAATACCAAAGAGTCGGGCAGTACCTCTGGCGATATCCGAATAGGCCGAGAAGTCCGCATAAATCTGAAAAGTAAATGCGAGTGCGAGTACAAGGCCGTTGCCGGGCACAATGAGAGACTTCTGCGCGTCCTCGACCAGATGTCCCAGATTGTCGGCGCAAGCGAGCTTCTTGAAGAGCCCCCAAGCGATCTTGAAGATCGCAAGAGCAAGGGCACGAGGCGGGATCGCAG
>CAISIV010000026.1 GCA_903885555.1 uncultured Hyphomicrobiales bacterium | reverse complement strand
GTTGCATGACGAGCGCCGCTACCGGGTGTTCGCCGACCTGGAACGCATCGCCGGCCGTTTCCCGCACGCCCTGTGGCACGCACCCGACGGCAAGCGCGAAGTCGTGATCTGGTGCTCCAACGATTACCTCGGCATGGCCCAGCACCCCAAAGTGGTCGGCGCCATGGTCGATGCCGCCGCCCGCATGGGCACCGGCGCCGGTGGTACCCGCAACATCGCCGGCACCAATCATCCGCTGGTCGAGCTGCAGCGCGAGCTCGCCGATCTGCACGGCAAGCCCGCCGCCCTCGTCTTCACCTCCGGCTACGTCTCGAACCAGACCGGCATTCCGACCATCGCCAAGCTGCTGCCGAACTGCCTTATCCTGTCGGATGCGCTCAACCACAACTCGATGATCGAGGGCGTGCGCCAGTCCGGCTGCGACAAGCAGATCTGGCGGCATAACGACGTCGCGCATCTCGAGGAACTGCTGAAGGCCGCCGACCCGAAACGCCCGAAGCTGGTGATGTTCGAGAGCCTCTATTCGATGGACGGCGATGTCGCGCCGGTGCACGCCATCTGCGACCTCGCCCAGAAATACGGCGCCATGACCTATTGCGACGAAGTCCACGCGGTCGGCATGTATGGCCCGCGCGGCGGCGGCGTCTGCGAACGCGACGGCGCCATGAACCGCGTCGACGTACTCGAGGGCACGCTGGCCAAGGCGTTCGGCTGCCTCGGCGGCTACATTACCGGCAGCGAGCAGCTGATCGACGCCGTGCGCTCCTACGCGCCGGGCTTCATCTTCACCACCGCGCTGCCGCCGGCGATCTGTGCCGCCGCCACCGCCGCCATCAAGCATCTCAAATCATCGAGCTGGGAGCGCGAGCGCCATCAGGATCGCGCCGCGCGCGTCAAGGCCGTGCTCAATGCAGCCGGTCTGCCGGTGATGCCGTCAACCACGCATATCGTGCCGGTGTTGATCGGCGATGCGGAGAAGTGCAAGGCCGCCTCTGACATGCTGCTCGCCGAACACGGCATCTATATCCAGCCGATCAACTATCCGACCGTGCCGCGCGGCGAAGAACGGCTGCGCATCACGCCGTCGCCCTATCACGACGACGCGCTGATAGACGCTCTGGCGGAAGCGCTGGTCGACGTGTGGGACCGGCTCGACCTGCCGACCCGCAATCAGGCGATGGCGGCGGAATAGCTCTCAAAAATCATTCGTCGTCGAGCGGCTGCTCTATCGGCAGCTTCTTCTTGTGGTGGACGTGGTGCATTTTTCGCCGCGCACTCATGCGCGCGATGATCGGCATGGTCAGCAGCACGAAAAAAATACGCGTCAGGTGATGGGCGCCGACGTAAACCGGATTGAGATTGAGCGCCAGCGCCAGCAGCATCATCGCGTCGACCGCGCCCGGCGCGTAGGCGATCAACACCTCGGCCATCGGCACCGACAGCAATTCAACCAGGATAAAGGCAAACACGGCGACGATCGCCACCGCTGTGGCGAAAGAGCCGAAGGCCGCGCCGATATAGTTGAGCAGCAGACGCATCGGCGTGTTGGCAAAGCGCGAGCCGGTCACCGAGCCGAACGCGATCATCACCGAATAAGCCAGCCACCACGGCATCACGACGTGAATGTAGCCGCTGCCATGCAAGGCCGCCGAAGCGATCATCGCACCAAACAGCATGCCGCCGGGAAAACGCGTCAGATGCGCGGCGTAAGCGGCGGCCGTCGACACGGCGACGAGAATGGCGAGTTCGCCGATCTGCGAGGGATCGAACGCGCCGCCGAGGCTCGTCGCGACATGACCCGACGTGATGCCGAACAGCGACATCAGCGCCGGCAGGCAAACCGCGATGATGACGACGCGGATGGTCTGCACGATGGCGATGGCGCGCACGTCGGCGTCGATTTCGATGGCGATCGCCATCACCTGCGACAGGCCGCCGGGGGCCGTGGCGAGGTATGCGGTAATCGTGTCCCAGCCGTGCACGACGCGCAGATAAAGCGTGCCGGCGGCGCTGATGAAGACGCAGGCGACGATCAGCACCGAGATGCTGACCGGATAGGTCGCCATGCCGTGCAGGGTTTCGGGCGTCACCACCGCGCCCAATGAGGTGCCGAGCAGGACCAGCAGCACGCGCAGGAAGGTCGGCGGGATCGTCATCGGCCGGCCCGCCAGCGCGGCAATGGCGACGGCGATAATGGCGCCCGACAGATAGCCCGCCGGCATGCCCGCGAGCCCCAGCGTCAGGCCGCCCGCGGCGCCATAGGCCAGCGTTTCCGCGAGTTGGCGGAACATGGTGGCGCGGCTGATGGCGGGCTGTGTGGACAAGGCTTTTTGTGGCTCGTTGAAGACGTTGCATGACGCGCGTCGCGCTTTGCGTCAAATCGTCTCGTTTCTCCCTGATCCGGCCCCTCCGCCCCGCACCTATCTAAAAGTCGTATGAACGGGTAAAATCCACCGTCGCCAATGGGTTAAAAGGACCAGGGAATCGGATGCTGCAAGGCTGGGTCGTCATCGCAGTGGCGCTTGCCTATATCGGCCTGCTGTTCCTGGTGGCGAGCTACGGGGACCGCACACGGCTGGTCCAGGGCCTCGGCGGCGCCGGTCGCACGCGGCTGCTGATCTATCCGCTGTCGCTGGCGATCTACTGCACGTCCTGGACCTTCTTCGGCTCGGTCGGCTCGGCGTCGCGCACCGGCTATGAATTCCTGACGATCTATATCGGCCCGGTGCTGATGATCGGCCTGTTCTCGCCGCTGCTGCTGCGCATCGTGCGGCTGGCCAAAGCGCAGAACATCACCTCGATCGCCGACTTCATCGCCGCGCGCTACGGCAAGGGCCAGGCAGTGGCCGCCACCGTCGCGCTGATCGCGATCGTCGGCACCATTCCCTACATCGCGCTGCAG
The DNA here is from genome assembly GCA_903885555.1 of uncultured Hyphomicrobiales bacterium. Taxonomy (GTDB): domain Bacteria; phylum Pseudomonadota; class Alphaproteobacteria; order Rhizobiales; family Xanthobacteraceae; genus Pseudolabrys. The sequence continues at coordinate 3,192 of CAISIV010000026.1, read as the reverse complement.
CTCAAAGCGGTCTCGTCCTCGCTCGAGACCATCCTCGCGCATATTGCCCCTATGGCCGAGATTTCACGGCCGGTGCTCGGCGACATCGCGCTGTTCGTCGCGCTGTCGATGGCGACCTTCGCCGTGCTGTTCGGCACCCGCCACATCGACGCCACCGAGCATCAGGACGGCCTGATGCTGGCGATCGCGGCGGAGTCGATCGTCAAGCTGTTCGCCTTCCTCGCGGTTGGCATCTTCGTGACGTTCTGGATGTTCGGCGGCCCGAGCGCGCTGTTCGAGGCGGCGCGGCAAAGCACGCAGACCGCCAGTCTGTTCACGCGCGAACCGCCCTTCGACGTCCTGATCGCAACCACGCTGCTGTCGTTCGTGGCGATCATCCTGCTGCCGCGGCAATTCCACGTCGCCGTGGTCGAGAACAACAACGAGAGCGAGATCAAGCGCGCCGCTTGGATGTTTCCGATCTATCTGGTGCTGATCAATCTCTTCGTCGTTCCCATTGCTCTTGCCGGACTTCTGACCTTCCCGCCCGGCTCGGTCGACAGCGACATGTTCGTCTTAGCGCTGCCGCTGCAAACCGGCTCCTACGTTCTGACCATCGCCGCCTTCGTCGGCGGCCTGTCGGCGGCAACCGCCATGGTGATCGTCGAATCGGTCGCACTCTCGATCATGGTGTCGAACGATCTGATCATGCCGCTGGTGCTGCAACGGCGCGGCGCGCTGGGCGGCGGCGACAATCTCGGCTCGCTGCTGCTGAAGGTACGGCGGATCGCGATCTTCGCGATTCTGATCATGGCGTACTTGTACTACCGCTCGGCCGGCGACGCCCAGCTCGCCTCGATCGGCTTGCTGTCGTTTGCCGCCGTGGCGCAACTGGCGCCGGCTTTTTTCGGCGGCCTGTTCTGGCGCCGCGCCACCGCCGCCGGCGCCATCGCCGGCATGAGCGCCGGCATCGTGATCTGGGCTTACACGCTGCTGCTGCCGACCTTCGCCGATGTCGGCTTCATCGGCCAGAATATCCTCACCGCAGGCCCGTGGGGCATCGCCATGCTGCGGCCGCAGCATCTGCTCGGGCTCGATCTCGCGCCGCTGGTGCACGGCGTGGTGTGGAGCCTGATGGTCAATGTCCTCTGCTACATCGGCTTCTCACTGCGCCGCGAACCCACCGCGATCGAGCGGCTGCAGGCGAACACCTTCGTGCCGTCGGACCTGACGCCGATTGCGCCAAGCTTCAGGCTCTGGCGTTCGTCGGTGACGGTGGAAGAACTCACCACCACGGTCTCGCGCTATCTCGGCGAGGAACGTACGCGCAGCGCTTTGGAGATTTTCGCCGGCACGCACAGCATCAGTCTGGCGGCGGCCGACGAAGCCGATTTCCGGCTGGTGCGCCACGCCGAACATATTCTCTCGTCGGCGATCGGCGGCGCCTCGTCGCGGTTGGTGCTGTCGCTGCTGCTGCGCAAGCGCACGGTGTCGACCAAAGCGGCGTTGAAGCTGTTCGACGACGCCAACGCGGCGATCCAGTACAACCGCGAAATCCTGCAGACCGCGCTCGATCACGTGCGCCAGGGCATCGCGGTGTTCGACAAGGACCTGCAGTTAATTTGCTGGAACCGGCAGTTCGGTGAGATTCTCGATCTGCCGCCAAGCCTGATCCGTTCCGGCTGCGAACTCGGCGACATTTTGCGGTTTAACGGCAGGCGCGCCAACGTTCCCGCCGATCGCGCCGAAGAACTTCTGCAGGCGCAGATCGAACGCTACGTCTCCGGCAGCGCGCCATTCCTCGAGCGCTTCGCCGAAGGCATGGTGATCGAAGTGCGCGCCAACCGCATGCCGGACGGCGGCATCGTCACCACCTTCACCGACATCACACCGAGCGTCGAAGCCGCCGAAGCGCTCGAGCGCTCCAATGAGACGCTGGAGCGCCGCGTGCGCGAGCGCACCGAGGAATTGACGCTGCTCAACGCCGCCTTGGCCCGCGCCAAGGGCGAAGCCGACGAAGCCAATATTTCCAAGACCAAATTTCTCGCGGCGGCGAGCCACGACATTCTGCAGCCGCTCAACGCCGCGCGGCTTTACGTCACCAGTCTGATCGAGCGCGGCGGCGGCGACGACCGGCGTCTTGTCGGCAATATCGACGCCTCGCTGGAAGCGGTCGAGGAAATCTTCGGCGCGCTGCTCGACATGTCGCGGCTCGACACCGGCGCGATGCGGCCGGAATTCGCCAGCTTCCGCATCGACGAATTGCTGCGCCAGATCGAACTGGAATTCGCGCCGCTGGCCGCCGCCAAAGGCATCGAACTCAAATACGTGCCGTGTTCGCTGGTGGTGCGCTCCGACCGCCGCCTGCTGCGGCGGCTGGTGCAGAACCTCGTCTCCAACGCCATCAAATATACACTCACCGGCCGCGTACTGGTGGGTTGCCGCCGCTGCGGCAGCGAATTGCGCATCGACGTCTACGATACCGGAGTCGGCATTCCGGAATCCAAGCGCCGCGACATCTTCGTGGAATTTCACCGCCTCGATCAGGGCGCCCGCATTGCGCGCGGCGTGGGCTTGGGACTTTCCATCGTCGAGCGCGTGGCGCGAGTGCTCGGCTACACCGTCGAGCTGCAATCCATCGACGGCAACGGTTCACATTTCGCCATTCGTGTGCCGCGCTCGAATGCCGCGCCGGTCGAGCTGCCACCGCGCGACGACACACGGATCGATCCGGGCCAACTCGCCGGCACTACCGCGCTGTGCATCGACAACGAGCCGTCGGTGCTCGATGGCATGGAGACGCTGCTGCAAGGCTGGGGCTGCGAGGTCATCAAGGCGCCGGATCTCGACACGGCGCTGGCGGCGGTGGCCGCAAGTCCGACCGCGCCGAACGGCCTGCTGGTCGACTATCACCTCGACCACGGCAACGGCATCGAAGCCATCATCGCGCTGCGCGCCCGCTGCGGCGACCTGCCGGCGATTCTCATCACCGCCGACCGTTCACCGGCCATGCGCGAGCAAGCGGCGGCCGAAGGCATTCAGGTTTTGCAGAAGCCGCTCAAGCCTGCGGCGTTGCGCGCGCTGCTGGCGCAATGGCGCGTGCTGCGCGTCGCCGCGGCGGAGTAATTCTTAGTTTTCGGCGCTGGCGCTTTGCGGCCAGTGGCCGGCTTCGATCTTGGCCGCCGCGATCACAGCCTGCGTGCGGCTCTCGAC
>CAISIV010000025.1 GCA_903885555.1 uncultured Hyphomicrobiales bacterium | reverse complement strand
GCCCGTGATGGCGGCAAGCGCTACCTTAGCCTTGAAGCCCGGGGTGTGGTTCCGGCGCGGTCGTCTTGTCATGGTCTCTCCTGATTCGCGGGGCACAGCGTGCCCGCCGTCAGGCAGAAATTCCACTTATCGCCCTGTGCAGTTTTCTGGGACCGGCTCTAATCTCGGCGACACCAAGAGCGCTACGGATGTGTCCGGCGGCATGACGTTCAAGAATATCGCAGCGCACGAGGTGCGCGTAGGACTGCGTTGGAGTTTCGATGACCTCCCTGTGCCACGCTAGCGAACGCGCTCATGATGGACGCAAAGCGTTGGCCGAGCGCCGCCGCGGAATGCTGCGTGCTGCGGCCGTAGCCGGGCTGATGGTCTGGTCAGCAATGCCGGCCGCCGCCGCCGATTGGCCCGATAACCCGCTACGCGGTTCGTTTTCTCCAGCCCCGGTGCGCTGGGACGGTCTGAATTTCGGCGCCACGATGGGGCTGTCGAGCATGACGATGAATTTCGGCAACAGCACGAGTTCGCAGGTCGCCTACACCTTGCGCAATACGACCCTGCAGAACGAGCAGTCGCCATCGACCTGGACGACGTTGCCGGAGAGCACGACGAACTCCAAGCAGTTCGGCCTTTTCATCGGCTACAACATGCAGTGGCAGGAATTGGTGCTCGGCTTCGATCTCGCTTATATCAAGCCGTCGGGCCTCAACAACACCGCGAGCGACACCATGACCCGTCAGGTCACGCTGTCGGACGGCACCAACGACAGCGTTACGATCGCGGCGCAGGGCCAGACCAAGCTGGTCGACTACGCCACCGTGCGCGCGCGCGCCGGTTATGCCTATGGCCAGTTCATGCCCTATGCCGTCATCGGCGCGGCGATCGGCCGTTTCAATTATTCGATCAGCACCACGGTCACCGTGGACCAGACGCCGCAAGGCCAGGGCACGACGCGCTTTGCGTTCCCCACCACGACTGATGCCCGCGACAGCGCCTTCAGTGCCGGTCCGTTGTTCGGTCTTGGCATCGACGTCGCCGTCATGCCGAATGTGTTCCTGCGTGCCGAATGGGAATACGCCGCCTTTGCGCCGGTTCACGGCATCAAGTCCGGCATCAACACCGGCCGTGTCGGCGTCGGCGTGCGGTTCTAAGTACCGCCCGCACTTAGCTATTCCCGCACTCGCGATTCTGTCGGGCGCCCGAGCCGCATAGCGGGTATTCGCCATTATCCCTTTTCCGTAGAACGCCGCAGTTGACCGCGGCGGCCAATGGGCATATCTCCGCCAGTGGGACACCTCTCCCCAACGAGAGGCTTTCTATCTGGAAGGATAGACTATGACAGCAGTTAAGCCCGGCGTGCGGCCGGCAACACCGCACTTTTCGTCCGGCCCTTGCGCCAAGCGCCCTGGCTGGAGTCTTCAAGCCCTTACAGACGCAGCACTTGCCCGCTCGCACCGTGCCAAGATCGGCAAGGCGAAGCTCAAGCGCGCCATCGATCTGACCGGCGAGATCCTCGGCGTTCCTGCCGGTTATCGCATCGGCATCGTACCCGCCTCGGATACCGGCGCGGTCGAGATGGCGCTGTGGTCGCTGCTCGGCGCACGGCCCGTCACCATGCTGACGTGGGAATCCTTCGGCGAAGGCTGGGTCACCGATGTCGAAAAGCAGCTCAAGCTGAAAGATCTCACGGTGTTGAAAGCGCCGTATGGCGAATTGCCCGATCTGTCCAAGGTCGATTTCAAGACCGACGTGGTCTTTACCTGGAATGGAACAACTTCCGGCGTGCGCGTGCCGAACGGCGACTGGATCGCCGCCGACCGCGAAGGCCTCACCATCTGCGACGCGACGTCGGCTGCCTTCGCGCAAAAGCTCGACTGGCCCAAGCTCGATGTCGTCACTTTCTCCTGGCAGAAGGCGCTGGGCGGCGAGGGCGCGCACGGCATGCTGATCCTGTCGCCGCGCGCGG
>CAISIV010000024.1 GCA_903885555.1 uncultured Hyphomicrobiales bacterium | reverse complement strand
TCTGGCCGGTCAGAAAGCTGCCTTTTCCCAGGGACTATCCGAGCGCCTTCAACTCGCCCGGCAACGCGTAGGCCCATTGCGTGATGGAGCCGGCGCCGAGCAGCACGACGTAGTCGCCGGGCTTGGCCAGACCTTTGACAATGCCGGCGAGTTTTTCCGGTCCGTCGAGCGGGATCACCTGACGGTGGCCGCGCGCGCGCAATGCCTGCACCAGATGATCGCGGTCGGCGCCTTCGATCGGCGTTTCACCGGCGGCATAAACGTTTGCGACGATGACCGCGTCGGCGTCGTTGAAGCAGGTCGAGAACGGCTCGAACAACGACTTCAACCGCGTATAGCGGTGCGGCTGCACCACGGCGATGACCTGGTTCTTGGTCGACTCGCGCGCGGCCTTGAGCACCGCGGCGATTTCCACCGGATGATGACCGTAATCGTCGATGATGGTCGCACCATTCCACTCGCCGACCTTGGTGAAGCGCCGCTTCACGCCGCCGAACTTGCCGAGCGCTGCGCGGATCTTGTCGTCGGCGATGCCTAGTTCGTGCGCCACCGCGATCGCCGACGTCGCGTTGAGGGCGTTGTGGCGGCCCGGCATCGGCAGTTCGAGGTTGGCGATACGATGCACCTCGGCGCCGTTGCGGTCGCGGAACACGACGCTGAAATGCTGCTTGCCGTCCTTGTTGGTGAGATCGACCAGCCGCACATCGGCCTGCGCGTTCTCGCCGTAGGTGACGATGCGGCGGTCGGCGATACGGCCGACCAGGCGCTGCACGATCGGATGATCGGTGCACATCACGGCAAAACCGTAGAACGGCACGTTCTCGACGAAGTGGATGAAAGCGTCCTGCACCGCGGCGAACGTCTTGAAGTGATCGAGATGCTCGGCATCGACATTGGTGACGATGGCGATGTCGGCCGGCAGCTTCAGGAACGTGCCGTCGGACTCGTCGGCCTCGACCACCATCCAGTCGCCGGCGCCGAGCCGCGCGTTGGTACCGTAGGCGTTGATGATGCCGCCGTTGATCACGGTCGGATCGAAATTGCCGGCGTCGAGCAAGGTCGCCACCATCGACGTGGTGGTGGTCTTGCCGTGGGTGCCGCCGATGGCAACGCAGCTTTTCAGCCGCATCAGCTCGGCCAGCATTTCGGCGCGGCGTACCACCGGCAGGCGTTGCGCGCGGGCGGCAATCAGTTCGGGATTGTCGGGCTTGATGGCCGACGACACGACGACGACGTGCGCGTCCGCGACGTTCTCGGCCTTGTGGCCGACGGAAATCTTGATGCCCTTGTCGCGTAGCCGCTTGACGTTGGCGCTGTCGGCCGCGTCGGAGCCGGTCACGGTATAATTGAGGTTGGCCAGCACCTCGGCGATGCCGCTCATGCCAATGCCGCCGATGCCGACGAAATGCACCGGTCCGATATCGCGCGGCAGTTTCATGGAGTCGCCCTCGTTTTCCTGGATGCTTATTGCAAGACGCTGAGGGCCGAAACAAGACCGGCCAGGAGCGCCCGGGCCCCGTTATTGCCGGAATGCTTAAATTCCGGCGATCTTTATCACCAATTCAGCCAGCCGTTCGGCGGCATCGGGCGCGCCCGCGGACTTGGCTGCCTGCGCCATCTGGTAGAGCGCTGCCGGGTCGGTGGTCAGGCGGGACAGTTCGGCCGCCAGCCGCTCGGGCGTGAAATCGCGCTGCTCGATGCGCACGGCCCCGCCCGCATCCTGCAAAACCCCGGCATTGTGGAACTGGTCCTGATCCAGCGCATGCGGCAGCGGCACCAGAATCGAGGGCCGGCCGATGGCCGAGAGTTCGGCCACCGTCGAGGCGCCGGAGCGGCCGATGATGAGATGCGCCGTGGCCATGCGGGCCGGCAGATCGGCAAAGAACGGCGCCACCTCGGCGGCCACACCAAGCTGGGCGTAGGTGCCCTGCACTTCCGCAATGTCCTCGGCGCGTGCCTGCTGGACGATCGCCAGCCGCGCCAGCAAAGGCGCCGGAATTCGTTCGATCGCCTTCGGCACGATCTCGGACATCACGCGCGCGCCCTGGCTGCCGCCGAATACCAGCAGGCGGATTTTCTCGCCGTCAGCGGGCGCGACGTAAGGTGTGCGTGAGGCCTCGATCACCATCGGCCGCACCGGATTGCCGGTGAACATGATTTTTCTCTCGAGCGCCGGATCGACACGCGTCAATTTCGGGAAACTCGTCGCAATCGCTGTGACACGCGACGCGAGCGCGCGGTTGGCGCGGCCCATGACGCCGTTCTGCTCGTGCAGCACGGTCGGTACGCCGCGCCAGCTTGCCGCCAGCAGCGGCGGCACGGTCGGATAACCGCCGAAGCCGACGACGGCCGCGGGCTTGATGCGGCCGATCAGCGACCAGGCTTTGGCGATGCCAAGCGTCAGCGTGATGCCGGTTTTGGCCAGCGCTATCGGATTGTGTCCGCGCACGGTCGCGCTTGGGATGAGATGGACATTGCGCGCGGGAAATTTGTAATGCGCGGCACGGTGGTCGGTGGCGAGGTCGACGATGACGCCGCGTTTTTCCAGTGCCACCGCAAGCGCTTCGGCGGGAAACAAATGCCCGCCGGTGCCGCCGGCCGCCAGCAGCACAAGCGGCGCGGAAGCCGAAGACATTATACGAGGCTCCCGACCGGCATCGGCTCCGGCGCCATCATCATGCCC
>CAISIV010000023.1 GCA_903885555.1 uncultured Hyphomicrobiales bacterium | reverse complement strand
CGGCGCGGTAGTCTACATGGTGCTGGAGGATTACTTCTCGAAACTGTCGCCGACCTTCTGGCAGTTCGGCATCGGCCTGTTGCTGGTGCTCGCGGTGCTGTTCGCGCGCCGCGGCGTGCTCGGACTGTTCGAAGACGCCGGCAAATATTTCAAGAGGTCGAAGTCGTGACCGCCGCATCGCAAGTGCCCGCACTGGAAGTGCAGGGGCTCAACCGCGCCTTCGGTGCGCTGCCGGTCACGCGCGATGTCAATTTGACATTGCAGCGGGGCGCCCGGCGCGCGTTGATCGGACCGAACGGCGCCGGCAAGACCACGCTGGTCAATTTGATCACCGGTGCGTTGAAGCCGAATTCCGGCCGTGTTCTGCTCAACGGCGAGGATATTACCAACGTCAGCCAGACCGTACGTGCGCGGCGCGGACTGGCGCGCACGTTCCAGATCAACCAGTTGTTCCGCGGGCTGACGGTGCTCGAGAACATCTGCATGACCATCGGCGAGCGCGACGGCAACTGCAACAACATGTGGCGCAGCGCCGGCGCCAAGCGCGCGGTGATCGACGAGGCGCTCGATCATCTTGAATCGCTGCGGCTGGTCGATGAATCGCTGCGGTTGGTGCGCGAATTGCCATACGGCCGTCAGCGGCTGGTCGAGATCGCGATCGCGCTGGCGCAGAAGCCGCGTGTTCTTCTTCTCGACGAGCCGGCGGCCGGTGTGCCGTCGTCGGAAAGTCATCTCATTCTCGACGTCGTCGATCGTCTCGATCCCGATATCGCGATCCTGATCATCGAGCACGACATGGACGTGGTGTACCGCTTCGCCAAGGAGATCACCGTGCTGGTGCAAGGCGCGGTGCTGGTCGAAGGCGCCCCGGACGCGATCATGAACAACGAGCAGGTGCGTGCGGTCTATCTCGGCCAGGACGGGCACAGGGGGCCGGCGCATGGTTGAACGCGCGCTCGAACTCGACAAGGTGTTTGCCGGTTACGGCGAAACCGTGGTGCTGGAAGATATCCAGTTGTCGCTTGAAGTCGGCGGCACGCTGTCGATCATCGGCCGCAACGGCGTCGGCAAGAGCACATTGCTCGCCACCATCATGGGCCACACCCAGTTGCATGGCGGGCGCGTGGCGCTGCACGGCAAGGATATTTCCAAGGTCGCGACCTATAACCGCGCTTTCGCGGGACTCGGCTATGTGCCGCAGGAGCGCGAAATCTTTCCCTCGCTCAGCGTGCGCGAAAATCTCGAAGTGGCGGCGCGGCCGGGGCCGTGGACCGTTAAAACGGTATTCGAACTTTTTCCGCGGCTCAGCGAGCGCGTCACCAACATGGGCAACCAGTTGTCGGGCGGCGAGCAGCAGATGTTGGCCATTGGCCGCGCGCTGATCGGCAATCCGACTGTCCTGCTGATGGACGAGCCGTCGGAAGGGCTGGCGCCCGTGATTGTTGATGAACTGGCGCGCGCCGTGAAGCGTCTGACCGAAGCTGGCGGCCTGGCGATGATTCTGGTCGAGCAGAACACCCGGCTGGCGCTCGAAATTTCACCACGCGCGGTTGTGATGGACCGCGGCCGCATCGTTTATGACGGCGAGAGCAAGACGCTGCGTGACGATCCGGCCAAGCTGGAAAAGCTGATCGGCGTGGTGAAGGCCTAGCCCACGCGCGCGTTGGGCGATGCCCACCATTGCATTATGCGCCGCCGCTGGGCATAGGCTCTTGTCAAACAACAAGTGAGCCTCTTCCCATGAAGCGCAGCGACAGCCGTATCCTCACCACACACGTCGGCAGCCTGATCCGGCCGCAGGCCTTGCAGGAATTCCTGCGCGCCAAGCAGGGCGGCAAGCCTTACGACGAGAAGGCCTACCAGGCCTGTCTGACGTCGTCTGTCGCCGAAGTCGTCGCCGAGCAGGGCAAGGCCGGCATCGACGTGGTCAGCGACGGCGAATTCGGCAAGGCGATCTCGTGGTCGCAATATGCGCTGGAACGGCTCTCCGGCTTCGAGCGCCGGCCGATCAAGGAAGATAAGGCGAACCCCTTCAAGCGCGGCGCCGACCGTACCAAATTTGCGGAATTCTACGCCGAGCTCGACGCCCACGACGGCGTCGCCACCACGGTGGAGGCGATCTGCACCGGACCGATCAAATATACCGGCCAGGCCGAACTGCAGACTGACATCGACAACTTCAGGGCCGCGCTCAAGACCACGAAGGTCGAAGAGGCCTTCATGCCGGTCGCGGCGCCCGCGAGCGTCATCCCCGACCGCAAGAACGAATTCTACAAGAGCGAAGACGATATCATGGCGGCGATCGCCGCGGCCATGCACGAAGAATACAAGATGATCATCGATGCCGGCTTCATCGTGCAGTTGGACGACGCGCGTAATGCGGTCACGTACGATCGCATGGTGCCGCCCGGCACCTTCGCCGACTACCGCAAGTGGCTCGGCCAGCAGGTCGAGATCATCAACACGGCGATCAAGGGCCTGCCGGTCGACAAGATCCGCTACCACGTCTGCTGGGGCAGCTGGCCGGGTCCGCACACCAGCGATGTGCCGCTCAAGGACATCGTCGACCTGATTCTCGGGGTGAAGGTCGGCGCCTACGTGATCGAGGGCGCCAATCCGCGCCACGAGCACGAATGGAAGGTCTGGAAGGACGCTAAGCTCGCGCCGGGGCAGGTGCTGATCCCGGGCGTCATCAGCCACGCCACCAACGTCGTCGAGCATCCCGAACTGGTGGCCGAACGCATCGTTCGCCTGGCGAAACTCGTCGGCCGCGAAAACGTCATTGGCGGAACCGATTGCGGCTTCGCGCAGGGGCCGTTCCACCGCCGCGTCCACCCGTCCATCATGTGGGCTAAACTGCAGTCGCTGGCCGAGGGCGCCCGGCTTGCGAGCAAGGAATTGTGGTCCTAGACTCGTCCGTACCGGCGCATTCGAGACGCCGGACAGCCGGGAGCCTGGACCCATGAACGTCAGCACGCAGCCGACCAGCGGCTTGAAGATTCCGTTCGACTATCAGCGCCTCGACCGCTTGATGGACGAGGCGGGTATCGATGTCATCGTCGCCACCTCCAAGCACAACGTTCAGTATCTGCTGGGCGGGCACCGCGCGCACTTCTTCGATTATATGGATGCGGTCGGCATCAGCCGCTATCTGCCGGTGATGGTCTACGCCAAGGGCGCGCCTGAGAAGGCGGGTTACTTCGGTCACCGGCTTGAGACGTTCCAGTTACAAGCCGATCCGGTCTGGACGCCGGAGACCAAGAGCGCGGTCAACAATTCGCCGGACGCCATCAATCAGGCGATCGACTATATCCGCAAGGCCGGCCTCAAGACGAAGCGTATCGCCTTCGAATTCGGCTTCATGCCTTACGACGCCGCCAAGATTTTGCGCGACGCATTTCCGGACGCAAACTACGTCGACGCGCTGTTTGTGCTCGAAGCGCAACGGGCGGTGAAATCCGCCGACGAACTCAAGAAGCTCAAAATCGCATCGGCCGGCGTCATCGATTCAATGACGACCGTGATTGCCAAGCACGGCCCCGGTTCAACCAAGCGCGAACTGGTCGAGGCGCTGCGCCGCGAAGAGACCAATCGCGGCATGACGTTCGAGTATTGCCTCATCACCACCGGCACCAGCCTCAACCGGGCGCCGACTGATCAGGTCTGGGGTAAGGGCGAAATCCTGTCGCTCGACTCCGGCGGCAATTATCACGGCTATATCGGCGATATCTGCCGCATGGCGATCCATGGCGATCCCGATGCCGAACTCGTCGATTTCCTGGGAGAGATCGAAACCATCCAGCGCACCGCATTCAACGCGGTGAAACCCGGCGTGCCCGGTAAAACGATTTACGCTGCGGCCGAACCGCTGGTGCACAAGTCGAAGCATCGCGCATACCTCGACTTCCTGGCGCACGGCATGGGCCTCGTCAGCCACGAGGCGCCGCGCCTGCAGCCGAATTCGCCGATGCGATATCCGGACGCTCACTCCAACGTGCCACTCGAAGCCGGCATGGTGATTTCGGTCGAAACGACGATGCTGCATCCGACACGCGGCTTCGTGAAACTCGAGGACACCGTGATCGTCACCGACACGGGCCATGAGGTCTACGGCGAGGGCATTCGCGGCTGGAACCGGGGCGGCACGGCCGTCTGACGTCCGGATTTACTTCTTCACACTCGCGTCCGCTTGCGCAGCCAAGACGCGCAATGCTTCCGCGACTTCGACCGGATAACTCGCGCCGGGCTGCAATTGCACCATCGCCAGCGGCAGCCGCGCAAGGTCGTGTACCGCGCGGTCGCGGATCTGGTCGAGCGTCGGCGCCGTACCGATGCGTTTGCCGCCGCGCATGACCTGCACGATGAGGGACTCGCCGGGCTGCTTGTCGCCTTCGATCGTCAGAATATCGCCGGCCATGCGGCCTTCGGTGTCGTAGCTGCGCCAGACCTGCTTGCGCCCCGGCCAGGTCTGCTTGCCTTCCGAGAGTTTGCGCTTGGGATGGCCGGCGTATTCCTGCAGCTTGTAGGCGCAGTCGAAAGCGGGCGCGTCAATCGACGTCGCCAGACTGACGCCGATGCCGTAGCCATCGATCGGCGCGCCAATCTCAGCCATGTGCTTGATCACATCTTCATCGACGCCGCCGCTGACCAGAATGATGACGCTGGTGAGACCGCCTTCATCGAGAATAATGCGCACCTTGCGAGCGCTCTCGGCGAGATCGCCGCTGTCGATGCGTACACCGCGGATGCTGATGCCGTCGGCGGCAAGTTTCGGCGCCAGTTCGACGACTTTGCGCGCGCCGGCTTCGGTATCGTAGGTGTCGATCAAAAGAATGATGCCGTCCGGCCGCGCCCGGGAAAAGTTTTCAAAGGCCTGCATTTCATCGTCGTGCACCTGCACAAAGGAGTGCGCCATCGTGCCGACAATCGGCAGGCCGTAATGCTGGCCGGCCGCGACATTGGCGGCACCGGCAAAGCCGGCGATGAAACTGGCACGCGCCGAATAAAGGCCGGCTTCCGCGCCGTGCGCGGTGCGAAGACCGAAATCGGCCAGCACCTTGCCCGGCGCCGCCAGCACCATGCGCGCGGCTTTCGATGCGATCAGGGTCTGGTAATTCAGGATATTGATCAGCCGGGATTCGATCAGCTGCGCTTCCGGCAGGGGTGCGGTGATGCGCAGCAACGGCTCGTTCGGAAAACAGACGCTGCCTTCGGGGATGGCGTGGACGTCGCCGGTGAAGCGGAACGCCGCAAGATAGTCGATCAGATTGTGGCGGAAGCGGCCGGTGCCTTTGAGCCAGGCAATATCGGCCTCCGAGAATTGCAGCGTTTCGAGATAAGTGAGGGCGTCGTCGAGCCCAGCCGCCAGCAGGAAGCTGCGCCGAGCCGGTAGCCGCCGCACGAAAAATTCAAACACCGCTTCCTTGGTCTCGCCACGGTCCAGATAGGCCTGGATCATGTTGAGTTCATAGAGGTCGGTGGTGAGACTGGCTGTCGTCATTACCGTTTTTGCATGCCGTGCGGGGCCTCTGTCGTAACCCAGCAATTCGCGCAGGCCAAGCCGCGAGTTCCAAACGGTTGGTGCTGGTATGCGCTATAGTCCAGGCTGAAACGGAATCACTGGCCCGCCATGCACAGCGCGACGATCGGACAGCGGCGGTACACGTTCCCTGATCTGAAGACGTTGCTCGCCAAGGCGACCCCGCTGCGCAGCGGTGATGTGCTGGCGGGGCTTGCCGCCGAGACCGGCGAGGAGCGCGTCGCCGCGCAATTCGCGCTGGCCGATTTGCCACTCTCGACGTTTCTCAACGAGGCCGTGGTGCCTTACGAAAGCGATGAGGTCTCGCGGCTGATCATCGACTCGCACGACAAGGTGGCCTTTGCGCCTGTCGCTCATCTAACGGTCGGTGGCTTGCGCGACTGGCTGCTGTCGGACGAGGCCACTACGGCGGTCCTGACGGCGCTGGCGCCGGGCCTGACACCGGAAATGGCGGCGGCGGTCTCCAAGATCAGCCGGTTGCAGGATTTGATGATCGTGGCGGCGAAATGTTCTGTCGTAACGCGCTTCCGCAACACGATCGGGCTTGCTGGCCATCTGTCGGTGCGACTCCAGCCGAACCATCCGACCGATGACGCGCGCGGCATCGCCGCGAGCATTCTTGATGGGCTGCTGCTGGGCTCTGGCGACGCCGTCATCGGTATCAATCCGGCGACCGACAGTCCCGAGCGCGCGCACACGCTGCTGTCGATGCTCGATGACATCAGGACCAAGCTTGATATTCCGACGCAATCTTGCGTGCTCGCGCATGTGACGACGACGCTGGAACTGATCGGCAAGGGTTCGCCGGTTGATCTCGTGTTTCAATCCATCGCGGGGACGCAGGCAGCGAATAAAAGCTTCGGCATCAATCTGGCGCTGCTGCGCGAGGCGCGCGATTCGGCTTTGTCACTCAAGCGCGGCACTGTCGGTGACAACGTCATGTATTTCGAGACCGGGCAGGGCAGTGCGCTGTCGGCGAATGCACATCACGGCGTCGACCAGCAAACCGTCGAGGCGCGCGCCTATGCGGTCGCTCGCGTGTTCAAGCCGTTATTGGTCAACACCGTCGTCGGTTTCATCGGGCCGGAATATCTCTATGACGGCAAGCAGATCACGCGCGCGGGGCTGGAGGATCATTTCTGCGGCAAGCTGCTCGGTCTGCCGATGGGCGTCGACGTCTGTTACACCAACCATGCCGAGGCCGATCAGGACGACGCTGATGCGTTGCTGGCGCTGCTGGTGTCGGCCAGCGTCAATTTCGTCATGGGTGTGCCCGGCGCCGACGACGTCATGCTTGGTTATCAGAGCACGTCTTTCCACGATGCGCTGGCGATGCGCGATTTGTACGGACGCCGACCAGCACCAGAATTCGAAGCGTGGCTGACGAAGCAGGGGTTGATGGATACTGCGAACCGTATCCGGCCGGGCGAATTGCCAACAAACTTTCGCGCTTTGTTGCCGCCATCATGACCAAACCGCCGGCAAAATCGGAAGGCGAGGCGCTGTGGGCGAGTTTGCGCAAACTCACCGATGCGCGCATCGGCCTCAAGCGCAGCGGTGCATCGTTGGCGACCGCACCGCTGCTTGAATTCCAGCTCGCGCACGCCCGCGCACGCGATGCAGTCCACGCGCCGCTTGATGAGGTGCGGCTCGCCGCGGACCTGGTGCCGTTAGGTCTGCCGGTGTTGAACGTCGGCAGCGCTGCTGAAAATAAAGCCGCGTATCTGATGCGGCCCGATCTTGGCCGCCAGCTCGCGCCGGGTGCGGCGGGCATTCTGGCTCCGCACGCTGGTGCTTACGACGTTGTGTTTGTGATCAGCGACGGGCTGTCGGCGCTCGCGGTCCGAAACCATGCCGCGCGGCTACTTGCCGAAGTGATTCCGGTGCTCCGCACGCAAGGTTGGCGTGTCGCTCCGCTCGTCATCGTGCGCCACGGCCGCGTCGCGATTGGCGATGCCATCGCTGCTCAGCTGGGCGCGTCATGCGCCGCGGTTCTGATCGGCGAACGGCCCGGCCTCTCGGCGCCCGACAGCATGGGTGCTTATTTCACCTGGCGTCCCGGCGCGCAGACCACGGATGCCGATCGCAACTGCATCTCGAATATCCGGCCGGCTGGTATCGGTTATGCAGACGCCGGTTTTAAGGTGAGCCATCTGCTGGAAGCCATGCGCGGCCGGCAAATGTCAGGCGTCGGCCTTAAAGACCTGTCGGATCGGCTTTTGCTGGGGGATACCTGAGGCGGCGTAACGGGCCATCAGGTGGATGGCTCCCCGGGCTGGGATCGAACCAGCGACATTTCGATTAACAGTCGAACGCTCTACCGCTGAGCTACCAGGGAACAACACGGCATCTATACGCAACGGGCCTATAACAAAGCGTAACCGCTTTGCAAAGCATGAATGCCGCGGCTGATTTGGCGGCAAAACAGGCCCATTTAAAGCCAAATTGAGTGGAGGCCGCGCCCGGAATCGAACCGGGATGCAAGGATTTGCAGTCCTCTGCGTAACCATTCCGCCACGCGGCCGTAAACGTGACGTACGGTCATGATTCGCCCGCACGCTCCGTCCAAGGGGCTAGCCTATATATGAGCAATCGGCAGCCGACAACGCCGCGTCTTGTCCACCTTCTGGCTGCCTCTCGCTTGCCTTTTGCCACACGTTGCCGCACAAAAGTGCCTCATTCCTCCCAAGTTCCTCCGGGGTCGCGATGACCGATTACTCCACCGCACGCCGTCATATGGTGGACAGTCAGGTCCGCCCTTCCGATGTCACCGATCAGCGGGTGATTTCGGCCATGCTGGAAGTTCCGCGCGAGCGTTTCGCGCCGCCTGCGGCCGCCGCCTTGGCCTATCTCGACCAGGATCTGGCGGTCAGTGCCGCGCGCCGCCTGCTCAAGCCGATGGTGCTGGCTAAACTGATCAATGCCGCCGATCTCGCCGCTACCGACCGGGTCCTCGTCGTCGGCTGCGCCACGGGATATTCGGCAGCCGTGTTCGCCAATTTCGCCGGGCAGGTGATTGCGCTCGAGGAAGACGCCAGCCTCGCCAAGACGGCCCAGACGGCGCTCGCCGGTGTTGCGAATGTCAGCGTGGTCAGCGGACCGCTGACCGCGGGATGGGTGCAGGGCGGGCCCTATGACGTGATCCTGCTCGAAGGTGCCACGGAAGTTGAGCCGCAGGCTTTTTGCTCGCAACTCAAAAACGGCGGCCGGCTGGTATGCGTGCTGGGCTCGGCGCCGAATGCCAAAGCCATGGTCTATCGCCGTAGCG
Organism: uncultured Hyphomicrobiales bacterium; assembly: GCA_903885555.1. Classification (GTDB taxonomy): domain Bacteria; phylum Pseudomonadota; class Alphaproteobacteria; order Rhizobiales; family Xanthobacteraceae; genus Pseudolabrys. Next base: position 2,184 of record CAISIV010000023.1, on the reverse strand, counting down.
GAGCCGAACTCGGCGGCCGCGCGATCTTTGACGCTGCTGCGGCGTTGCTGCCGGGCTTCGGGAAAACCCCGGTTTTCGCCTTCTAAATACCGGCGCGGTTCCAGACCGTGGCGCAAAGTCCGCATACCCCTGCCATTCTGTGGGTGAAACTTTTCGGGGGGTTTAATCCCACCCCCTCAACGCATATGGTTCCGGGTTCGTCAGGGGTGCGTCGCGTCGTTCGTAGTCAGGTTTTGCAATGTTGCGTCGTGGTTTGAGCGGGTTGGGCAACGGGTTAGCGGTCGTGGCGATCGTTGGCGCGGTATGGGGTGTCGGTCCGGTGAGGGCCGAAACGCTCGAAGCCGCGCTGATTCAGGCCTACCAGAACAACCCGACGCTGAATTCCCAGCGCGCGGCCTTGCGCGCGACCGACGAAGGCGTGCCGCAGGCGCTGGCCGGCTACCGGCCAAGGGTCACAGTGACCGCCACGGGCGGCGAGCAGGTGTTGTCCTCGACCTCGCTGACCAACCCGACGCGCGCGCCCGGAACGCCGGCCACGTATTTCACCCAGAACGGCAACAATGCGCCGTATGGCGCGACTGCGACGATCTCACAGACCATTTTCAACGGCTTCCAGACCGCCAACCGGACCCGGCAGGCCGAAGCCGCGGTATTGGCCGCGCGCGAGACGTTGCGCGTCACGGAGCAGACCGTGCTGCTCAATGCCGCCACCGCCTACATGAACCTGTTGCGCGACACCGCCATCCTTGATCTGCAGCGCCGCAACGTCGAAGTGCTTCAGGAGCAACTGCGTCAAACGCGCGATCGCTTCAACGTCGGCGAAGTGACGCGCACCGACGTCGCGCAATCGGAGTCGAGTCTGGCAGCCGGCCGCTCGCAGGTTCTCACGGCGCAATCGAACTTCGCCACGTCGCAGGCGACCTACCGTCAGGTCATCGGCACCGCGCCGGGCAAGCTGACGCCGGGAACGCCGGTCGATCGCTTCTCGCCACCAAACCTGAACGGTGCTTATGGCCTGGCCATGGCCACCCATCCGTCGGTGACCTCGGCGCAATACAATATCGATACCGCCCAGCAGGCAGTGAAAGTGGCGGAGGGCGCGCTGTACCCGACGCTGTCGGTGCAAGGCAGCTACGCGCAGAACTTCATGAGCGCGTCGAGCCTCAACACCATGCAGACTACCGCCGCCACCGTGCTGGGTACGCTGAGCGTGCCGATCTATCAGGGCGGTTCGGAATATTCCCTCATTCGTCAGGCTAAGGAAACGCTCGGTCAACGCCGTCTCGACTTCGACGGCGCGCGCGATCAGGTGCGTCAGGGCGTGGCGCAGTCCTGGGGCCAGCTCGATGCGGCGAAAGCCAATATCGAAGCGACCACCGCGCAAGTTCAGTCGACTGAAATCGCTCTCAATGGCATTCGCGAGGAGGCCCGCGTCGGCCAGCGCACGACGTTCGACGTGCTGACCGCGCAACAGAATCTGGTCAACGCGCGGGTGGCGCTGGTGACCGCGCAGCGCGACCGGGTGGTGGCATCCTATTCGCTGCTCTCGGCGGTCGGCCGGCTGACGCCGCCGGTGCTCGGACTCCAGGTTCCGCTCTACCGGCCGACGGTGCACTACGAGCAGGTCCGCGATAGCTGGGCCGGTGTGCGCACGCCCGACGGGCGCTAACCCATCCCGCGTTGCGGGATGGTGCGTTTATGTCCACAGATCATTCCCTTTTTCGCCGGTTACAAGCGCCACAGTTGCGTCCGGCTGGCGTATAAAGGGGAATCAAGCGACGATTCGCTCGAATCCCCTACGTCGGCTTGGCGTAGCGCCGCGGGGGAGCGACAACTTCGGTCGGGAAGTAAAGAATGACCCAATCGGCGAAGGCCCAAGAGCCCTCGATGGAGGAGATCCTGGCCTCCATCCGGCGGATTATCGCCGACGACGATACCGGCAAAGGTGCGACCGCCAAGGCACCCGAGCCGCCAAAGCCGGCCCCGCCGCCACCGGCAGCCGTCGTGCCGCCGCCAGCGCCGCGCGTGCCGCTGGCTCCGCCGCCACCGCGGCCGGCACCTGCTGCGATCAACAATCAGCAAGACATCGACGCGATGCTGGCCGACCTCGACGCGCCGCCCAAAGCAGCCGCGCCGCCGCCCAAGCCGCCGGCGCCCGATGTCCTCGATCTCACCGAAGCCATG
>CAISIV010000022.1 GCA_903885555.1 uncultured Hyphomicrobiales bacterium | reverse complement strand
CCGGCGGCCGACGCTTCGACGCAGGCCGGCAAGTGGGAGAAGAACCGCTTCATGGGCGTCGAGATCACCGCCAAGACGCTCGGCGTCGTCGGCTGCGGCAATATCGGCTCGATCGTCGCCGACCGCGCGCTGGGCCTGCGCATGAAGGTGGTTGCGTTCGATCCGTTTTTGTCGCCGGAGCGGGCTCGCGACATCGGCGTCGAGAAGGTCGAACTCGACGAGCTGTTCAAACGCGCGGATTTTATCACGCTGCACACGCCGCTGACCGACAAGACCAGGAACATCATCGACGCCGCGGCGATCGCCAAAATGAAGAAGGGCGTGCGCATCATCAATTGCGCGCGCGGCGGCCTGGTCGACGAGCAGGCATTGGCCGATGCATTGAAATCCAAGCAGGTTGCCGGCGCCGCCTTCGACGTCTTTGTCGAAGAGCCGGCCACCAAGAACGTGCTGTTCGGCCTGCCGAACGTGATCTGCACGCCGCATCTGGGTGCGTCCACGACCGAAGCGCAGGAAAATGTCGCGCTGCAGGTCGCCGAGCAGATGTCGGACTATCTGCTGACCGGCGCGATCTCCAACGCGATCAACTTCCCCTCGATCACGGCGGAGGAAGCGCCGAAGCTCAAGCCCTTCATCGAACTTGCCGAAAAGCTCGGGTCGTTCGCCGGCCAGCTGACCGAGTCGGGGCTGACCAAGGTCACGATCACCTATGAAGGCAATGTCGCCGAAATGAAGATCAAGGCGCTGACGTCGGCCGCGCTCACCGGCCTGCTGCGGCCGATGCTGGGTGACGTCAACTTCGTCTCGGCCCCGGTGGTTGCCAAGGAGCGCGGCGTCGTGGTCGAGGAAACCACCCGCGAGGTCGCGGGCGACTTCGACAGCCTCATTACCATCACGGTGGTGACGGAAACGCAGACCCGCGCGGTGTCGGGCACCGTGTTCGCCGACGGCCGGCCGCGCATCGTCAATATCAAGGGCATCCGTATGGACGCCGAGTTCGCGCCGTCGATGGTCTACATCACCAACCTCGATAAGCCGGGCTTCATCGGCCGCTTCTCGTCGACGCTGGGCGAGGCGGGGATCAACATCGCCACCTTCCATGTCGGCCGCGAAGCGCCCGGCGGCTCGGCGGTGGCGCTGATCGAGATCGACGGCGAGCTTCCCGCCGACGTGCTCGCCAAGGTGCGGGCCCTGCCGCAGGTCCAGAGTGCAAGGCCGCTTCACTTCTAAAAGTTCGCTGGATTTCTAACGTAATATCAAGCCCTTGCAGTTGTCCCCCGGCATGCGCCGGGGGGCTGCTTTGCCTTGCCTCCGGGGCCTCCTTCCTTTAACGGAAGGTGGACCTGCCCGGCCCCCCCGGCGCCAGCGTCCGAGGTTTGGCGCAGGAAAGTAGCTGATGGCGAATGTCGTGGTGGTCGGCTCCCAGTGGGGCGACGAGGGCAAGGGCAAGATCGTCGACTGGTTGTCGGAACAGGCCGATGTCGTGGTCCGTTTCCAAGGCGGCCATAACGCCGGCCATACCCTGGTCATCGACGGCAAGACCTACAAATTGTCATTGCTGCCGTCCGGCGTCGTGCGCGACAAATTGTCGGTGATCGGCAACGGCGTCGTACTCGATCCGAAGGCGCTGGTCGACGAGATGGCCCGCCTGAAAGAGCTGGGCATCACCGTTACGCCGGACAATCTCAAGATCGCCGAGAACGTCACGCTCATTCTGCCGCTGCATCAGGAACTCGACCAGGTGCGCGAGAAGGCGTCGGGCAAGGGCGCTATCGGCACCACCGGCCGTGGCATCGGCCCGGCTTACGAAGACAAAGTCGGCCGCCGCGCCATCCGCCTGATGGATCTCGCCGACCTCGGTTCGCTCAACGGCAAGATCGCGCGGCTGCTGGCGCATCATAATGCGCTGCGCCGCGGCCTCGGCATGCCGGAATTCGCCGAGAGCGATGTCTACAATCACCTTGCTGCGGTTGCGCCGAAAGTGCTGCCTTTCATGCACTCGGTATGGTCGATGCTCGACGACAAGCGCCGCGAAGGAAAGCGCATCCTGTTCGAAGGTGCGCAGGGCGCGCTGCTCGACATCGACCACGGCACTTACCCCTACGTCACCTCATCGAACACAGTGGCGGCGCAGGCCGCGACCGGCTCGGGACTCGGACCCAATGCCATCGGCTATGTGCTTGGCATCACCAAGGCCTACACCACGCGCGTCGGCTCCGGCCCTTTCCCGACCGAGCAGCTCAACGACATCGGCAAGACGCTCGGCGAGCGCGGCCACGAATTCGGCACCGTGACCGGCCGGCCGCGCCGCTGCGGCTGGTTCGATGCCGTGCTGGTGCGCCAGACCGTGCGGACCAGCGGCATTTCGGGGCTGGCGCTGACCAAACTCGACATTCTCGACGGCTTTGACAAAATCCAGGTCTGCGTCGGCTATAAACTGGACGGCCGTGAAATCGATTATTTGCCCGCCGGCGAGCAGGCCCAGGCGCGCGTCGAACCTATTTATGAGACCATTGACGGCTGGAAAGAACCGACCGCGCGGGCGCGATCCTGGGCGCAATTGCCGGCGCAGGCGATAAAATACGTCAGGCGAATCGAGGAGCTGGTGGGCTGTCCGGTGGCTTTGTTATCCACCAGCCCGGAGCGTGAAGACACAATTCTGGTGACCAATCCGTTCGAGACATGACGCGTAAAAAACCCGGAAGCTGGGGGCCGTTTTCCGGGTAAGATCGTGTTCAGAGAAAAAGACAGGTAATGGCTGACTATTATCCCCTGATTGCCCGCGCCGTCGGCGGCCTCGAGAAGAACACCGGCGAGAACCGCCGCGCGCTGTACGAGCGCGCGCGCAGCGCGCTGGTCAATCAGTTGCGCAACACCGAGCCGGCGCTCGAGGAATCCGACATCACCAAGGAGCGGCTGGCGCTGGAGGAATCGATCCGAAAGGTCGAGGCCGAGGCGGCCAAGCGCGCGCGCGATGCGGTCGCCGAGCCGGAGGAGGAGCGGGCCTCGCTGCGCGACCAGGGCCTGCGCGATTTCCGCGACACGGTGAAAGAGTCCCAGGGCCTCGGCGATGCCGCGGCGGAAGCCAATCGTTCGGCACACGCCGCCTACGACGCGGTGCCGGGCGAGCAGGGCGATGTCAGGCCGGTAACGCCGGAGCCCGGACACGAAGCTGCGGCGGAGCCTTATGTTCCTTCGTACGTTGCACCGGCCGATGCCTACAATGTTGAGCCGCTGCCGGATGACGGACCGGGCGCCGTGCCGGTGGCAGAGCCGCTCGAGCACGATCTTCCCGACGACCACACGCGCGAACGCGTGGGCGCGCTGGCGCGCGACATGCACCCCGACGAGGCGCGGCCGCAAGCCGGATGGCAGCCGCCGCACCCGGCCGATGACGAGGACGCCTACACGCGCCCGGCGCGCGACTGGGGCCGCGTCGTCAAGATTTTGCTTCTGCTGCTGGTGCTAGGCGGCATCGCCGGCGCCGGTTACTGGCAGCGCAATGCGATTCTGTCGATGGTGGCAAACTTCCGTTCGGCAACACCCGCGCCGAAGCCCGCCGAAACCGCGCAGCCTGCCGGCCGGCCGAAGATCGCCGACCGCGTCGGCGGCGACACCGCGCCGAGCAATGCCAATGCGCCGGCAGCCTCGGTGGCGCAGAAGGTCGTGCTGTACGACGAAGACGCCAACGATCCGCAAGGCAAGCGTTATGTCGGCTCGGCGCTGTGGCGGACCGAGACCGTCTCGCCGGGACCGGGCCTTGCGCCCGAACTGGCGATCCGCGCCGATGTCGAGATTCCCGAACGCCGTCTGCGTATGACCTGGTCGCTCCGCCGCAATACCGACAAGGCGCTGCCGGCGAGTCACACCATCGAGATCATGTTCACGCTGCCGGCCGACTTCGCCGAAGGCGGCATCGGCAACGTTCCCGGCGTGCTGATCAAGCAGAACGAGCAGGCGCGTGGCGCGCCGCTGTCTGGCTTGGCCGTGAAAGTGACCAACGGCTATTTCCTGATCGGCCTGTCGGCGGTCGATGTCGATGTGGCGCGCAACATTCAACTGCTCAAGGAACGCGACTGGTTCGACATTCCGGTGGTCTATACCAGCGGCAAACGCGCCATCCTCGCGATCGAGAAGGGCACGCCCGGCGCCCGCGCCTTCGAGGAAGCCTTCAGGGCGTGGGGGCAGTAGGCCCCGACAGCGATCCAACGCATAAAAAAAATGGCCGGAGTTTCCTCCGGCCATTTTCATTTCTCGATTATGACGCTGGCGCCTAGTGCATCGTCGCGGACTCTTCCGCGTCCGACGGCTGCTCCATGACGGCGATGCGGTTCTTGACCGCCTTCTGCACCTTCTCGAAGGCGCGCACCTCGATCTGGCGCACGCGCTCGCGCGACACGCCGAACTCGGTGGCGAGATCCTCGAGCGTGACCGGATCGTCGGCCAGACGCCGCGCCTGGAAGATGCGCTTCTCGCGATCGTTCAGGACATCGAGGGCCGCGATCAGCGCCTGATGGCGGTTATCGCTTTCCTCGTTGTCGGCCAGGATGTTTTCCTGGTTGGGCGAATTGTCGACCAGCCAGTCCATCCATTCGCCGGCTTCGCCGTCGTCGCGGATCGGCGCGTTGAGCGATGCGTCGCCGCCGAGACGGCGGTTCATGTCGACGACATCCTGCTCGGTCACGCCGAGACGCTTGGCGATCAGCTTGACCTGATCGGGCTTGAGATCGCCTTCTTCCAGCGCCGAGATCTTGCTCTTGGCCTTGCGCAGGTTGAAGAACAACTTCTTCTGGTTGGCGGTGGTGCCCATTTTCACGAGCGACCACGAGCGCAAGATGTATTCTTGGATCGCGGCCTTGATCCACCACATCGCGTAGGTCGCGAGCCGGAAGCCCTTTTCGGGTTCGAAGCGCTTGACCGCCTGCATCAGGCCGACATTGCCTTCGGACACGACTTCCGAGATCGGCAGGCCGTAGCCGCGATAGCCCATGGCGATCTTGGCGACGAGACGCAGATGGCTGGTGACGAGTTGGTGCGCCGCTTCACGATCGCCGTGTTCGCGCCAGCTTCGGGCCAGCATGTATTCTTGCTGCGGTTCCAGCATCGGGAACCGCCGAATTTCTTCGAGATAGTGTGAAAGGCCAGACTCGGCATTGAGTGCCGGCATCGCGGCTGAACGGGCCATGTAAGCGCCCTCCTATAAAGTGCCCCCGGTTGAGCGGCAGGCGGTTGACGCCGCCGCTCCCCGAGCCGACGGCGCATCGTTTATGCGACCGTTATGTGAGATCGCCTGAACAGCATACCGCGCTGCACAAGCGAAAGAAAGTGAACTCCCTGTCACGTCGCCGTGACGGGTCAGCGCAGGGGCCAAACCACTGAAATGGTTGGTCAATTGTTGCAGTTTGGGTTCGGCCAAGTGGTGAACAATGTGGTGAAGAACGGCCGTGTCAGGGAGTGAACGACGCAAGATGCCCGGCAGTTCCGGATGGAACCCCAGGTTATCGGCAGAATCGCTGCTGTCAGAGTGTCGATGATGGCAGAGAGATAGGAACCCAACCGCGGTTCCGCAAGAGGAGGACGATTAGCCCTGCGTTCTCAATGCCTTATGGAGCGCGGCCAGATCGGACGGCAGGGCCGAGGTAAAGCTCAGGGTCTCAGCCGTCTCCGGATGCTCGAAGCCGAGACGATACGCATGGAGCGCCTGACGGGCCAGGCCGGCCATGACATCGCGGGCGGCTTCGGGGAGGCGGGTCACTTTGGTCTTGAAGCCGGTGCCGTAGGTCTCATCGCCCAGAATCGGATGGCCGATATGGGCGAGGTGGACGCGGATCTGGTGAGTGCGGCCGGTCTCGAGCGTGCACGACATCAGGCTGGCGATTGGTTTGCCGTCCTTGCCGTTGAAGGTCTCGAGCAATTGCCAATGCGTGATGGCCTCGCGGCCGCCTTCGCGCACCGTGCGTTTCTCGCGTGAGTGCGGATGGCGGTCGAGCGGCGCGTCGATGGTGCCTTTCGGCCGGTCCGGCGCGCCCCAGACGAAAGCGAGATAGGCGCGTTCCAGCGGGCCCTCGCGGCCGTGATCGGCGAACTGCTTTGACAGCGCCTTGTGTGCTTTGTCGTTCTTGGCAACGACCAGCAGCCCGGTGGTGTCCTTGTCGAGCCGGTG
>CAISIV010000021.1 GCA_903885555.1 uncultured Hyphomicrobiales bacterium | reverse complement strand
GTACGCCCGCCCCGTCGCCGGGGTAACGCGGCGGATCGTGACCGGGATCACGAGCGAACTCTCGGCGGGAAGCGTGCCGATGTCCGAGATCAACGGCGTGAAGGTGAAGTCCGGATGCGTGCCGAAATCGATCCGCACCTCCTGCGCGGCACCATCAAGCTGTCGATCAAGAAGAACACTGGCATTTCCCGCCCCTGGGCCGAAACCGCAACGCACGTCATCACGATGGCGTTCGATCCCGATCTCGATCTTGCCGCCAAGGATGCCTTGCGCGAGATGATCAAATTGATCAGCCAGCGTACTGGGCTATCCGCCGCCGACGCCTACTCACTCTGCAGCGTCGCCGCCGACATGCACGTCACGCAACTGGTGAACGTCAGCAAGGGCATCCATGTGATGCTGAAGAAGTCGTACTTACGCGGGCGCTAGCCTCGTTCGACGATCAGCGCCACCGGGCCGCCGCCGTCGGGGCCCTGATGCTCGGCGCCACCCGAGACGTAGATCTCGGCATGGCCGATGAGCCCGGCGAGCGCGCCGCAGACAAAAGCGCGCGCATGCCGCGTCGAGGAAATATCGGAATCGTCCAACATGGTGTGACGATTGCCTCGTAGCCGTCCGTCGTGGCTGGCTTCGGCTTTCCCGAGCAACGCGACGACGCGTTTGCGGTCTTCCGGCTTTAATTGACCTTGTGTCGGCAGTCCGAGACGACCGAGCGCCGCCCGCACCGGCTCGATATCGACGGCGTCGGCCATCACACCGTGGTCGATGACCAAAGGGCCCGACCACGCCTTCGACATGCCCAACACAACGATCTCGTGATTGAGCAGTTCGATGCCGGCCGACGCGCTGGCGCGGCCGGACCACAGCGTGAAATCGACACAAATATCGGCGTCCGAAATTCTGGCCTTGTCGATCTCACCGAGCGCCACGGCCGCGCCTAAGGCGCTGGCGGCGCGCGACAGACCCATCGATTTCAAGGTGTCGCGCGTCAGGACCTTGGCGCCCCGCGCATCGGCCTCGCCGATCCGCTGCAAGGTCAAAAGCGGACACTTGATCTGGACGAAATGAACGTCGGCCACGTCGGCAATTCCGGCGTCCTGCATTGCCGCGCGAACGCCTTCGGCGACCTGCTCGACCTCGAACATCCGGCCGAGCTGTTCAAACGGTAAAGGCGGCGTGTGCGCACGGCCGATCGCGAGCGCGGGGCTCGCCCCGCTTCCGCCCTCGGCGCGCTCAAGCACAACCCAATGCGGCGCCATCCCGCCTTCGGTGCCGCCGGACATCACCAGACATATTTTATCGGCCGCCTCGACCGGCAGATAGCGGCGAAACAGCAGCGAAAGCGAGGTAGTGCCGAGCCCCCGGCTGAAGTCGTTGACCAGGCCGTTGCCTTCGGTCTTTGCCAGCACGGCGATGACGCCGGCCGGATCAATCCGGCCGGCTTTAATCGCGACTTCGATGCGGCTGACATCGTCAGGCGCGGCGGCGGATATGCGGTGAACTTTTGCGACTGGCACGCTTGAAGAGCCTTTCAGCGGCGGGAGCTTCAGGCTCCCGCCCCCGTTCCGTTTAGTTCGTCAGCTTGACCGGTAGGCGCTCGGCCTTCGGCGGCAGGAACGAGCGGTTGAAGATCTCGGCCGCCGTCGGCGTGCGCGGCAGACCGTAGGCTTCCGCGATGGTCGCGCTGCTGGCGGCGAGCTTGGCGTCGCCGACATCGCCGATGCCGAGCGAACGCGCCTCGTCGGTATCGATCAGACTGTTGTAGACATAAATCATGCGGCGCTTTTCGATGTCCTTGTTGATCAGCGGCTCAATGCCCGCCAGCAGCGCGATGGCAGCATCCGGGTCGGCCATCGTTTCCTTGAGTGCGCGGTTGATCGCCTTGACCAGGCCCTTCACAGCCTCGGGCTTTTCCTTGGCAAGCTTGGCCGAAACCATGACGCCGTTCGAATACAGTTCAAGGCCGGAGTCGGCGTAATAGATCCAGCGGAAATCCTTGTCCGGATCGAGCTTCTGCGCGACGAGGTTCATGTAGCTGGTCGCGGTGAACACGGCCGACACATCGACCTGGTTCTGGATCAAGATCTGTTCCTGCAGGTTCGGCGCCACTTGCGTGATGGCGATGGTCGAGTCGTCGAGGCCATTCTTTTTGGCCAGCAGCGGCAACAGCTTCAGCGACGCGCCACCCGGCGCGGTACCGAGCTTCTTGCCGGCGAGGTCTTTTACAGTATGGATCGAGCTTGACGACTTGGTCAGCAGCGCGAACGGCGCCTTGCTGTAGATCATGTAGACCATCACCGGTGCTTCGCCCGGCTTGGTCGCAGCGGTTTGAATAACAGCGTTGGTGTCGCCGAAGCCGGCGTCATAGGCGCCCGACATGATGCGCGACACGGTCGCGGCAGAGCCCTCGCCCTGATCGATGGTGACATCGAGCTTCTCGGCGGCGAAATAGCCCTTCTCCTTGGCCCAGTGATACCAGGAGTGGATGCCCTGAAGCTTCCAGTCGAGCGTGAACTTGATCTTGGTCATTTCCTGCGCGTGTGCCGAGGAAACGGCGCAGATCGTACTCAAGGCAAGGGCGAGCGCGAGGCGGGTCAATTTCATAACAAACTCCTGTTGCGGGCGATCAGCCCATTGCGAATTCGTCTTTGCGGTGAGCCCATCCCGTGATGCGGCCCTCAATGAGTGAGAAAATCGCGTAGAGCGAGACGCCAAGAAACGCGAGGATCATCAGTCCGGCAAAGACCAGCGGCACGTCGAAGTTTGACGAAGCGATCATCATGACGTTGCCGATGCCGCGGTTCGACGCCACCGTTTCGGAAATGACGGTGCCGACGAAAGCGAGCGTGACCGAGACTTTCAGCGACGCGAAGAAGAACGGCATGGTGCGCGGCAGGCCGACGTTCCAGAGAATGTCCGTTTTGGTGGCGCGCAACGCCCGCATGACGTCTTCAAGTTCGGGTTCCGTCGTCGCCAAGCCAGTCGCGACGTTCACGACGATCGGGAAGATGCACATGATCATCGCGGTCAGCACGGCTGGCACGGTCCCGGCGCCGAACCAGAGAACGAAGATCGGCACCACCGCGACTTTCGGGATCGAGGCAAACCCGACCAGCAGCGGATAGGCCACGGCATAGGCAAGTCTGGACGAGCCGATCAGTACGCCGAGGGCGATGCCGATGACGATACCCAGGCCGAAGCCGACGATCGTGGTGTAGAGCGTCTGCAGCGTATGCGGCCACAGCGCAGGCGCGCGCTGGATCAGCGTAACGATCACCTGGCTTGGCTTGGGCACGATGATGTCACTGACATTGAACAGCCAGCACAGGGCCTCCCAAAGAAGGAAGAAGCCGACAATCAAAACGCCGGACCAGATTTTGAGGCGAAGCTGCTGGTTCATCACACCGTCTCCTTCACCGGCCGCTGCGACACGATGAGTTCGCGCAGGCGCTGCGTCATGGATACAAAGGTCGGCGTGTAGGACATGTCGATGGTGCGCGGCCGCGGGAACGGCACCTCCGCGTCATCGACGATCTGGCCCGGCCGCGCCCGCATCACGCAGATGCGGGTGGCGAGATAGCCGGCCTCCTTCAAATCGTGCGTCACGAGCAGCACCGTGGGCTTCAGCTTCATCCACAGTTCCTGCATGACCGCCCACAGTTCCTCGCGGGTGAACTGGTCAAGCGCGCCGAAAGGTTCGTCGAGCATCAGCAGTTGCGGCTCGTGGATCAGCGCACGGCACAGCGAAGCGCGCTGCAACATGCCGCCGGACAATTGCCACGGATGCTTGTCGCCGAAATTGGCGAGCCCTACCTCCTTCAACAAAGCCTCGGCGCGGTCGCGAAATTCGGTATTTTTCTTGCTGCGGTATTCCTGCCGGAACGGCGGCACGATCTTGAGGGGCATCATGACGTTGTCGCGCACCGTAAGCCACGGCAGCATCGTCGGGTTCTGGAACGCCATGCCGACCCGCACCGGCGTCGCGCCGACCTCGCGGCCGGCGACATAGACGTAGCCTTCCGACGCCTTGATCAGTCCGGTGACCAGCTTGAGGATGGTCGACTTGCCGCAGCCCGAGGGCCCGACCAGCGCGACGAAGTCGCCCTGGTTGACCCGCAGGTTGGTGAGGCCGAGCGCGGTCGTTTGTTTCTCGCCATGCCCATAAGTAAGCGTGACATTTTCCAGCTCGATGAAGGTGTCCTCTGTTCTCGGAGGAGCCTCAGCAATAGCGGTCGTCATGCAATCTTTTCCCTTCGCCCGGCAGAGCGTTGAGTGGTGATCGCTTGCATCGAATGTTCGGCGTTACGCACGTCCGGCGGCGGCATTTTCTGGATCGTGTGCACGGAATGGCCCCAGCCCTTGGTGCCGGCCACCAGCGTTCGGTCTTTCATGACAAAACGGCCGCGCACCAGCGTGTGGACCGGCAGGCCTCTGATCTTGCGGCCGTCCCAGGGCGAGATCTTGGAGCGCGACTGGATCTCCGTGTCGCGAATGACATGCTCGCGACCGAGGTCGACCATCGCGATGTCGGCATCCGAACCAGGCTGCAGCGCGCCCTTGCGGGGAAACAAACCCCAGATGCGCGCCGGATTGTATGAGCTCATGCGGACGTAATCGGAAATCGACATACGACCTGCGTTCACTTCGTTGAGCATCAGCGGCATCTGCGTTTCGACGCCGGGAAAGCCGCAATCGACGGTCCAGATATCATTGCGGGTTTTCTCTTCCGGCGTATGGGGCGCGTGATCGGTGGCGATCATGTCGATCGCGCCGTCGAGCAAGGCGGCCCATATCGGTTCCTGATTGACCTTTTGCCGCACGGGCGGATTAACGGCGATAACGCCCGGCACGCGGTCATAGTCCTCGGTCGACAGCAGCAGATAATGCGGACAGGTCTCGCCGGTGATGTCGACGCCGCGCGCCTTGGCCTCGCGCAGCGGCCGCAGTTCGGCGGCCGACGAGATATGCAGAACGTGGATACGGGCACCGGTCCATTCGCTGAGGATCGCGGCGCGGCTCACCGCCTCGACCGCCACCACGGGCGGCCGCGCGGCGAGATGAGCGTATTGATCGTGGATGCCGGCGGCCATCAGCCGTTTCTGCCGCCGCTCCATGATGTCGTTGGTCTCGGCGTGCAGCGAGATCCGCTTGCCGGTCGGCGCGACGACTTCGAATGCTTCCAGCATGGCGCCGGTCGAAGGCGATGGGATCTTGCCGAAGGTATTTCCCATATAGCATTTGAAACCGATGACGCCGCCTTCGACCAAGGCGGGCACGGCCTCAATGGTGTCGTCGCCAAGCAGGCCGTAGAGCCCGAAGTCGACATGCGCCTTACTGGCGGCGATCTTGTGCTTGGCCGCGAGAATTTCCGCGGTCCCGGTCGGCGGAATGGTGTTGGGCATGTCGAACACGGTCGTGACGCCGCCGAACGCCGCTGCGGCCGTGCCGCTTTCCCAGTCTTCCTTGTGCGGATAGCCGGGATCGCGGAAATGCACATGAACGTCGATGGCGCCGGGCAGAATGTGCAGCCCCTTGGCGTCGAATGTTTCAGTGGCCGGCGGCATGGCATCCGCGGCGCCGATGGCGAGCACGCGGCCATCCTTGATGGCGATGCTCGCCTCGATCACGTTATCGGGCGACACCACCTTGCCGTTATGAATGACGAGATCAGCGGTCATGGGGGCGCTCACAGCATGGCCCAACCGCCGTCGACCGGAATGTCGGCGCCGGTGATCTGACGGGAGACGTCGCTGGCGAAAAACAGACACGCATTGGCGACATCGCTGTCGACGGTGACGCGCTTGAGCGCATATTCGGATGCGTGGCGCTCCATCGCTTCCTCAACCGTAATGCCGAGGCGCTTGGCCATATCGGCGCAAACCTTGTCGCGAAAGCGCGGTCCGTCGACCATGCCCGGCGCCACGTTGTTGACGTTGATGTTGTACTGGCCGACTTCGAGGGCGAAGCTCTTGGTGATGCCGCGCAGGCCCCATTTGGAGGCCGAATAGGCCATGCGCCCGGCCCGGCCCCGCATGCCGAAGGTGCCGCCGACGTTCACGACCTTGCCGTAGCGTTGCGTAATCATGGCCGGCAGGACCGCACGCATGGTGTGGAAGCAACCGTTCATGTTGAGCTTGATGATTTCGTCGAATTCTTCCGGCGTGGTTTCGACGCCGGGCTTGCCGACCGGTCCGGAACCGCCGGCGACATTCACCAGAATATCGATGCGGCCGAAGGCCTCCTTGGTCCTGGCCGCCGCGGCCTCGCATTGCTTGGCGTCGGTGAGATCGCACTTCACGACGATCGCTTCAGCGCCGTCCGCTTTGACTTCCGCCGCGACCGGATCGATCGCAGCAATATCGCGGCCGATCAGCGCCAGCTTGGCACCTTCGGCGGCAAATGCCTTGGTGATCGCGGCGCCCATGCCTTTGGCGGGGCCGGTGATCATCGCAATGCGACCTTCGAGATCCAGCTTCATCGTCGCTCTCGCCGCAGTGGTTCTGGAAAAGGCCGCTCCCCCGTCAAGGGGAGCGGCAGTTCAGCGGGCTTCTAGAACAGTTTGTGCGGGAGTTCGGCGGCCGGCGGCAGGAACGAGCCGTTCCAGACCTCGCTCACGGCTGGCGAACGCGGCAGCGCCAGCGCGTCGACCATGATGTCGATGGAACGCTTCAGGCGCTCCTCGTCGACACTGCCGAGACCGATTTTCTTGATCTCGGGATGGTTCATCTCGTCGGCGAAGGTCGCGTCGAAGCGTTCGCGTTCGAGCTTCAGGTTGATCAGCGGTTCGCGCTTGGCGACCGAGGCGACGGAAGCTTCCGGCTCTTTGATCGAGTCCTGCATGCCCTTGTTGAGTGCGCGCAGGAAGCCTTTCACGACTTCAGGCTTTTCCTTCGCCAATTTTTTCGGAACGATGATGACGTTGGAATAGAGGTCCATGCCGTAGTCGCTGTACTTGATGTAGCGGATCTGGCTTTCCTCGATCTTGGCAAGCTTCGCCGAGAAGCGGATGGTGTTGACGTAGCCGAAGGTGCCATCGACCTGGCCCTGCATCAGCATGTTCTCACGCAGGTTCGGCTGCATGTTGCTGAGTTTGACGCCGGTGCAATCGATCTTGGCGATCTTGCAGAAGGCGGGGAACAGTTTGAGCGCGCCGTCATTGGCGGGTCCACCAATCGACTTGCCTTCGAGATCCTTGGCGGTCTTGATCGGGCCGTCGGCTTTCACCGCGATGGCGAAAGGCGGCTGGTTATACATGACGTAGACCGCGACCGGCGCGTCGTCCGGCTTCTTCGCCGCCATTTCGATCAGCGCATTCATATCGCCGAAACCGACATCGTAGGTGCCGTTGCCGACAAGCGCCGGCACGCCGCCGGAGCCGTTACCTTGATCGAGTTGGACTTCGATGCCTTCGGCTTTGAAGTAGCCGCGGTCGTCGGCGAGGAAGAACATTCCCTGCGGACCCTGGTATTTCCAGTTCAGCACCACCTTCAGCTTGGTTTGCGCGGCGGCCGGTGTGGCGCCGGGCGGCGCGGCGATGGCGGCGGTGGCGATCAATGCAACGAATAGCGAGCGGGACTTCGAGATCATGGGTCGACTCCTGTCAGAGCTTCCGGCGCGTGCGATGCACAAAAAGCTAGACTGAGGGAGCGTTGCCAACTACTGCTGATTTATTGCTGGACCGGTGCCAAAAAGGCATCACCCCATCCGAGGTGGCTAGGCCCATGAAACACTTGAGGATTTTGGACTACGTCGACGAGGTGGCCCGCGCCAAATCGATCCGCAAGGCGGCGGAAACCCTTAACGTCACCGCATCGGCGGTCAATCGCCGCATTGCCGATCTCGAAATCGAGCTCGGCGCGCCACTCTTCGAGCGCTTGCCGCGCGGCGTGCGGCTGACGTCGGCAGGCGAGGTTTTCGTCAATTATCTGCGCAAGCAGAACGGCGAAGTCGAGCGCATGAAGTCCCATATCGAAGACCTCAAGGGCCTTCGACGCGGCACGATTCGAGTCGCCTGCAGCCAGGCGCTGGCGCTCGAATTCTTGCCGAAAGCCATCGCCGACTTTCGCAAGACTCATCCTTTGGTCGAATTCGAGGTCAAGGTTGTCGACCACGAATACGCCATGACGGCTTTGGCGAATTTCGAGGTCGACCTGATCCTCGTTTATCGGCCGCCTTATATGGCCAACTTTCATCCGCTCATCACCCTCGAACAGCGCCTTGTCGTGCTGATGGCGAAAGGTCATCCGCTCGCTGAAAAGCGCAAAGTACGTTTGCGCGACTGCGCGCCCTATCCTGTTGCGCTTGCTGAACGCTCGATCGGCGGGCGACAGTTGCTGGAAGATGCCGTGACGCGCAGTGGCGTGAAATTCAAGATCGCGGCGGAATCAAACTCGTTCGAAATGCTGCGTGGCCTTGTCATCCACGCCGGTTTGATCTCGTTTCAAATCCGCATCGGCACCATGGCGGAAGGCAACAAGCTCGGCATGGTGGCGCGTGAGATTGACGATCGCGATGTGCCGAGCGCCAATCTCGTGTTTGGCCGTCTGCGCGATCGCAATCTTCCGGTGGCGACCGCGGTGTTCGCCGAGCGCGTCATTGCATCGTTGAAAACAATGGCAGCGGCGGGAAGCATCAATGCCAAACGCAAAGCCTGATGGCTGATATGCCATTCGACAATGTTGCCAGCGCCATCGAGTTCGCTATACTGGGTATCTGAAGGCCGGTAATTGGCCGGTTTCCAGTGGAATATTTGTGATCTGAACGTCAGGCCCGTCCTCACCGGCGGGCCATCGCCATTTGGGCTTTTGAAAATGACTCGTACGAATAGACCCGATCATATTCGCCTCACCTCGCACCCGCCGGGCGGCAAGCCGCGTTTCCCGATCCACTGGGGCGCGCCAACCGCGCGTGAACGCGGGCCAGTCATCGGCACGGTATCGCGGCCCGGCGACCGCAATGTCATCGGCAGCCATGGCGGCTCTTATGCGCTGTATCGCGCGCTGGCGGTGTCGTCTGGCGCGCTCGATCCGATCCGCCGTCCCGATCTCACCAATACGTTTCCCGCCGCGACCGTCGGTCCGTTCGAACAATGGACCGATGCGAAGCGTATCGTCTCGCTCGACCCGTGGGGCCATCTCGCCGCCGACGCTTTCAAGGACGAGATTGCCGAAGGTATCGACATCCGCCCGAGCATCGCGATCACCAAGGCCCGCCTCGATCTCAACGAGATGCAGCAGGCGGTCGCCACCGGCCGGCTGAAAGTCGACGGCGATGTCGTGCATGCCAATGGCAGTGTCGGCGTGGTCAAGATCGCGATCGATCCGGTCTGGTATCTCCCTGGAATCGCCGAGAGATTCGGCACGCCGGAAACCAATTTGCGCCGCGCCTTGTTCGAACAGACCGCCGGCATGTTTCCCGAGCTGGTAACGCGCCCGGACCTGCAGGTGTTCATGCCGCCGATCGGCGGCACGACGATCTATATGTTCGGCGACGTCACCAAACTTCCCGATCACACCACCAAGATCACCTGCCGGGTGCATGACGAATGCAACGGTTCCGACGTGTTCGGCTCCGACATATGCACCTGCCGGCCGTATCTCATTCACGGCATCGAGGAATGCGCGCGCGCCGCGCAAGAAGGCGGCCTCGGCATCATCGTTTACAATCGCAAGGAAGGCCGCGCGCTCGGCGAGGTCACCAAATTCCTGGTCTACAACGCACGCAAACGTCAGGAAGGCGGCGATGCAGCGGCATCCTATTTCGAGCGCACCGAGTGCGTTGCCGGCGTGCAGGACGCGCGCTTCCAGCAGCTCATGCCCGATTGCATCAACTGGCTCGGGTTGAAGCGTATCGATCATTTCATCTCGATGAGCGACATGAAATACGACGCGCTCGTGTCGCAAGGCGTTACGATCGTGGAGCGCGTTCCGATCCCGGATTATCTGGTGCCGTCTGACGCGCAGGTCGAGATCGCGGCCAAGAAGGCTGCCGGTTACTACTCGCCGGAAGCGCCGAAGCCGCAGGACCTCAACGATACCGTTGGCCGCGCGCTCGACAAGTACTAGGCGAAGGCTCCGGGATAATCTTATGGGTAATGAAACGGCCGCAGCCTTTTCGCTTTTGAGTGCCGCCGCGGTGCGCGAACGCTCTCAGCGCATGCTGGCGCTGGCTTTGGATAACAAGCTGGCGAATTTCACGATCGATCTGTCGCTGCTCGATACGACAGCCGAACGCGTGATCGCCACGACGCGGCAAGCCTATCCGTCACTCGATGTGCCGTTCCATTCGCGCTGGCGTCATTTTGTCGTCGACGGCATCGACCGTTTCGAGACAATCGCCAAGAACGCGCACTGGCGCGATGCCGCGGCGAAGGGCCGCGCGATGTTCGATCTGGCGATCATCAGCGTGTTTCTCGATGCCGGTGCCGGCACGCAGTGGAGCTATCTCGACAAGAGCACGGGCAAACGCATCGGCCGTTCGGAAGGCCTGGCGCTGGCGAGCCTCGACATGTTTGCGCGCGGCGCGCTCTCGGCTAACCGTGCCGATCCCTACCGCGTCGACGCAATGGCGCTGTCAGGTTTGAGCGCCGACCAATTGCGCGACGGTTTCCAGGTGACCGCGGACAATCCATTGGTCGGCGTCGAAGGCCGTGCCGCGCTGCTGCGTTCGCTGGGCACCCTTGTTTCGGAAAACTCCGGCGTATTCGCCTGCAATGACAGTCCGCGTCCGGGCGGGCTGTTCGATCATCTGGCCGGATTGGCCGATGAGAACGCGATCGCCGCGCCGGAAATCCTGTCCGAACTGCTGCATGAACTGGGCCCGATCTGGCCATCGCGAATTTCTCTTGGCGACATACCGCTCGGCGATTGCTGGCGGCACCCGGTGATGACGACGGCGGACGCCACCAACGGCATCGTGCCGTTGCACAAGCTGTCGCAATGGCTGGCCTATTCGTTGATCGAGCCGCTGCAACAGGCGGGTCTCACCGTTACCGATATCGACGGACTGACCGGGCTGGCCGAATACCGTAACGGCGGACTTTTCGTCGATGCCGGCGTGCTGAATTTGCGCGACGCTGCTCAGGCGGAACGCCAGCACGGTGTCGACTCCGAATTGGTCGTCGAATGGCGCTCGCTCACGGTCGCCCTGCTCGACAAACTCGCAGCCGTCATTCGGCAGAAGCTCAATATGGATGCGCAATCGCTGCCACTGGCGAAAATTCTCGAAGGTGGTACCTGGGCCACCGGACGCATTCTTGCGCGCGAACGCCGCACCGACGGTTCGCCGCCGATCAAAGTCATCAGTGACGGCACGGTTTTTTGATACAAAGATTATAGGGAGAACATCATGGAAGGCGTCACGGTCGTCGATCATCCGCTGGTTCAGCACAAGCTGACACTGATCCGCGACAAGGAGCGTTCGACCAAATCATTCCGCGAGCTCTTGAACGAGATCGGGATGTTGCTGTGCTACGAGGTGACGCGCGATCTGCCGCTCACCGACGTGAAAATCGAAACGCCGGTCGCGCCAATGACCGGCAAGGAGATCGCCGGCAAGAAGCTGGTGTTCGCGCCGATCCTGCGTGCCGGACTTTCCTTCGTCGAGGGTATGATCACCCTCGTGCCGTCGGCCCGCATCGCGCATATCGGACTTTATCGCGATCCGGTGACCTTCGTGGCCGTCGAATATTTCTTCAAGGCGCCGGTCAATCTGGAAGAGCGGCTGGTCATCGTTATCGACCCGATGCTGGCGACCGCGAATACGGCCGTGGCCGCAATCGACCGAATCAAGGAAGCCGGCGCCAAGGAAATCCGCTTCGTGTGCCTGCTGGCGGCGCCGGAAGGCATCGAGCGGTTGCGCGCTCACCACCCCGACGTGCCGATCTGGACCGCTGCGGTCGACGAACGTCTCGACGACCACGCTTATATCGTGCCCGGTCTCGGCGATGCCGGCGACCGCGCCTACGGCACCAAGTAGCTCCGCCTACTTCGGCAGGAAGTCGTTGGTGAAAGTCGCCGGGAAGTTGACCGGCTGGGTGCCTGACGGCTGCAAATAGTTGAACGTGGCGCGCGCTTGCGCTTCGCTCATCTTGCCGTCTTTGGTCCAGATCTGGCTGACAATGTTGTAGGCTTCATCGTTGGTTTCCGGCGTCATCGACGGATATTCCAGGGCCATCAGCGCCTTGCCGCGCTTCGGGTCACCCTTCAAAATCTTCACCGCTTCGGCAAACACAGCGGCGACCTTGCGCAACATCTCGGGCTTTTCCTTGATGTTGTCGGGATGCGTGCCGAGCACCATGAACAGAATGTCGCGCACTTCCGGCACTTCGCCGTTCATCATGTTAAGATAGATCTTGCCCTTGCCGGACTGCTGCACCAGAACGCCGGCCGGCTCGAACGGCAGAGCCGCGTCGATCAGGTCGCGCTGGAACGCAGCAACATAAGATGGCGCTTCGGCGCCGAGATAGACCGACGTGATATCGCCCGGCAGCGTCAGCCCGTATTTCTTGGCGAGCACACCAAGCATTTTTTCGCCGGAACCGCCGGCCGATGGCATAGCCACGCGCATGCCTTTCAGACGCTTGATCTTGTCCTCGACGCTGAGCTTTTCCGCACCTTGCATCAGCTTATCGTTGCCGATGACATTGTTCACCGGCCGGTTGGCGATATTGAAAATCGCGACGACCTGTTTGCCCTGCACCGCCGAGGTCAGAATGTGTTCATAGCTGACGACAGAAATATCGGCCTGCTTTGTCAGCGCCGCCTGCAAGGCCAGTGGACCGCCTTGCACGAATGAAATTTCCGGCTCCAGACCATATTTTTCAAACAGCTTCTCGCGCTTGGCAACATAGAGCGCACCTGAATAATAGCCGTGCCCGATATTGGTGATCTTGACCGTTTCGGCGCAGGCCGCGAATGACAGTAATGCGGATGCGGCGATGATCGACGTTCTCAGGAACCTCATGACGCTTCCTCCCGGATTATCTGTTCGTTCTTTTCTTTTTATCAGCGGCTTACGATCCGCCAGCCTTCCATGCGATTTTGAACGATATCGACAACGAAGTTAAGGGCCATTGCCAGCAGCGCGATCACAATCAGCACCGCAAAGACGCCGGCCGTATCGAACTGAGCGCCGGAAAACTGTACCAGATAACCAAGACCACGGTTGGATGCGATCATTTCGCCCAGCACGGCGCCGATCAGGGCATAGGGAACCGACACGCGCAGCCCGGCGAACAGCCAGGACAGCGCCGAGGGAACAATGACCTTGGTGACGACCTGCAGCCGCGTGGCCCGCATCAGCCGTGCGCCGTCGATGAGATCCTGGTCGACCTGCCGCACGCCGGCAAAGGTATTGAGAAATACCAGAAACAACACGAGCGAGGCGGCCAGCGCGATCTTGGATTCAATGCCGAGGCCGAACCACAAGACAAACAGCGGCGCCAGCGCGACCTTAGGCAGGGCATTGAGCGCATTCAGATAGGGATTCAACAGACGGCTGGCGAATGTCGAGATGCCGAGCCAGATGCCAAGGGCTGCGCCGATGACGGCACCAATAATGAAGCCGAGCATGGTCGCGTAGACCGTCGCCCACAAGTGCAGAAAGATCGAGCCATCCAAAGTCCAACCCAGCAGACGGCGTCCGACATCGAGCGGGTTGGAGATAAAGAAATTATCGACCAGCCGGCCCGAGACGCCCTGCCAGACAAACAAAATGGCGATGCCGAGCGCGGTCTGGCACAGCACCATGACAAGGTTGCCAGTCCCGGTGGACATTTCATTCTCGGCGATTTCGAGCTGGTCGTTGGACACCGTCACACCCGTTCCTCTTGATATTCCACGCGCAGGCGCTCCCACAGTGCATCGTACAGTTCCTTGAACTCGTTGGTGAAGCGCACGTTGAGCACGTCGCGCGGCCGCGGCAGTGAAATCTTCTGCTCTAGCGCGATCATCGCCGGCCGCCGCGTGCAGACAATAACGCGATCGGCGAGCGTCACGGCTTCCATCAGATCGTGCGTTACGAACACCACGGTCTGCCCATTCTCCGCCGCCAGCCGCAGCAACAATTCATGCATGACGAGCTTGAGCTGGGCATCGAGCGCGGCGAAAGGCTCATCCAGCAGCGCCGTTTCCGCTCCGTACAGCATCATGCGAGCAAGACAGGCGCGCTTGCGCATGCCACCGGACAGCTCTGTCGGGAAACGCGCCTCGAATCCGTCGAGGCCGACCTGTTTTATCACCGCTACCGCCCGCGCCTCGCGCTCTGCTTTGTCGACACCGGCAAGCTCAAGCGGAAAGGCGATGTTATCGCGGACATTGCGCCACGGCAGCAGATTGTCCTTCTGCGTCATGTAGCCAACATCGGTGTTGACGTCGGTGACGGCCGCGCCCTTGTAGATGACGCGACCTTTGCTCGGCATGTAGAGCCCGGCAATCATGTTCAGCAGCGTGGACTTGCCACAACCGCTCGGTCCGATAATGGCGATGACTTCGCGCTTCTCGATCGTCAGGTTGAAATCGCGCAGCGCCTCGACGACATTGTCGCCGCGCCGGAAACCCTTTGAAACATGCTGGATTTCGATCATGCC
The DNA here is from genome assembly GCA_903885555.1 of uncultured Hyphomicrobiales bacterium. Taxonomy (GTDB): domain Bacteria; phylum Pseudomonadota; class Alphaproteobacteria; order Rhizobiales; family Xanthobacteraceae; genus Pseudolabrys. Next base: position 48,434 of record CAISIV010000021.1, on the reverse strand, counting down.
GGTCATCAGAAAATCATGCGCTGGTGGCCGCCATCGACGTCGATATTAGCGCCGACGATGAAGGCGGCGCGTTCCGACGCAATGAAAGCCACGGCATTGGCGATATCGTCGGGTGTGCCCCAGCGGCCAAGCGGCACTTCGGCGCCCCACTTGGACTCCTGCTGCTCGAGGCTGCGGCCGTAATAGACCTCGTTGTAGAGATGTCCCAGCGCTTCGGTCAGCGGCGACTTGATGCGGCTCGGACAAACGGCGTTGACCAGGATGTTGTCCTTCGCCAGATCGTCCGACAGCGACTTCACAAAGGCATGCTGCGCAGCATTGCTGATGGTCGAGGCAATGCCGTTGGCTTGCGGCACCTTGCCGGCCTGACCGATGATAACGATGAATCGTCCGCCGCCCTGCTTGCGCATATGCGGCGTGACGCACTTGGCCAGTTCCCAGGCGCCGATCACTTTGGTTTCGATATGACGCAGCAGTGCCGAAGTCTCGACGTCTTCCATGCGTCCCGGCAGATGCGTGCCGGCATTGCTGACGACGATATCGATGCGGCCGAACGCGGCGATCACGTCATCGACCAGTCGCGCGACCTGTGCGGGTTCGCGCACGTCGCCGGAGAAAGCTTTTGCGCCCGGAATTCCAGCCGCCGCCACGGCGAGTTTCGTCTTGTTGCGGCCGGCAATCGCCACCTTGCAGCCTTCGGCCGCGAGCTTGGCGGCAACCGCAAGGCCAATGCCGCTGCTTCCGCCGGTGATCAAAGCTACTTTATTGGTGAGTCCGAGGTCCATGCGCGCCTACCCGAACACGTAGCGGTGATAACCGCCATCGATACTGACCGCACTGCCGGCGACGAAATTAGCGCTGTCCGATACCAGGAATGACACCAGATCGGCGACCTCTTCCGGCGTGCCGGTGCGGCCCAGCGGATTGGCACGCGAGAAGCCGGCGGACGCTGTGGCGCGGTCGACGTTTCGCTCGCGCATCTCCTTGTCGATCAGCGAGGCCAGCAACTCGGATTCGATATATTGCGGGCACACCGCATTGACTCGGATATTGTCGCGCGCGACGGCGTCGGCGACCGACTTGGTCAGCGCCATGCAGGCCGCATTGGTCACACCTGACGGGAAGCGATCGGGATGCGGATGTCGCGCTGCTTGTCCGATGACATTCACAATACGCCCGTCTTTCTGGCTGCGCATGATCGGCAATACCGCCTGGATCATGGCAAAGAACCCGAACACCTTGTCGCGCAATTGCCGATTGAGAATATCGAGGGTTGTCGTATCGACCGTCCCGCGCAGATGGGTACCAGCGTTGTTGACCAGGATGTCGATGCGGCCAAATGTCTTGTGCGCCGTGGCGACGAAATGCTGCACCGCCGCTTCGTCGGTGACGTCGGTGGGCACGCCAATGACGTCATTGGGCTGGGAATTGTTTGCGCCATGTGAAAGGTCGCTCACCGCCGCGCGCAAACGTTCGGCATCGCGCGCGCAGATCGCAACGCGGCAGCCTTCATTGATAAGAGTTTGAGCAACCGCCTTGCCGATTCCGCGCGATGCGCCGGTAATCAGGGCGACTTTGCCACGAAGGCCGAGATCCATCCTCCCCCTCGCTTTTCTTATGATGTATGAGGTTGGCCGAATACTCTATGGATGAGCCTAGGGCGTCAAGCCAAGCAGAAGGCAAGGGAAGGAACGAGACATGGATTTGGGTATTAAGGGCAAGCGCGCAATCGTCACCGGCGGCGGTAGCGGCATCGGCTTCGAGACAGCGCGGCAGTTCCTCGAGGAAGGCGTCCGCGTTCTGATCGCGGGCCGCACGCTCGACAAGATCAACAAGGCGCGCGACGAACTGGCCAAGAAGACCGGCGGCGAAGTTCACGCCGTGCAGGTCGACATGCGCAACGAAGCCGACATCAAGCGCATGGTGGATACCGCCAAGGAAAAGCTCGGCGGCGTCGATATCCTCATCAACAACGCCGGCACGATGTATTCCGGCCGTTTCGCCGCGCTCAAGGACGACGAACTGAAGAATCAGTTCGAGACCAAGCTGTTCGGCTTCATGCGCGCCATCCGCCTCGTCTATCCATTGATGGCGGCGCAGAAATGGGGTCGCATCGTCAACACCATCGGCGGCGCCGGCAAGGAGCCGGACCCGTATATGTTCGGCAGCGCCATGACGAACAGTGCGCTCCTCAACATGACGAAATCGCTGTCGGAAGAATTCGGTCCGGACAACGTGCTGGTCAACGCGATCTGCCCCGGCTGGGTCGCGACCAACCTCTGGGTCCAGAACACCGAAGGGCTGAAGAAAGAGCTCAACGTCACCAGCGAAGAAGAAGCCCGTAAACTCGCGGCCAAGAAAAATTCGCTCGGCCGTATGGGCAAGCCTGAAGAACTGGCGAACGCCAGCGTGTTCCTGTGCTCGGAACGCGCCAGCTATATCACCGGCGTCTCGCTCAATCTTGACGGCGGCCGGCTGAAGGGGCTCTGGTAGGACAACCAAAAAAGCCCGGGGGAGCGGAATGCAGGTCTTCAAGGTCGGCAAGGCGACGATCACGCGGATCGAGGAAACGTATCAAGCGATCTATCCGATCGCCGATATCTTTCCGGAATTCTCCGAAGCCGACATGAAGGAGCATGGTCACTGGCTGGCGCCGGACCACTACGAAATCGCCAGCAAGAAGATCAAGCTCAGCGTGCACAGCTGGCTACTGCAGGTCGACGGCAGGAAGATCCTGATCGACTGCTGCTGCGGCAACAACAAGCCGCGGCCGTCCCGCCCGTTCTGGAACATGCTCAACGAACCGTGGCTCGACCGCCTCGCGGCGGCCGGCGCCCGGCCCGACGAGATCGACATGGTGATGTGCACGCATTTACACCACGACCATCTCGGCTGGAACACGCAATTGCGCGACGGCAAGTGGGTACCGACGTTTCCCAATGCGCGTTACGTGTTCTCGAAACTCGACTTCGACTACTTCACCAAGATGGACGCCGATCCAGCCACCGCGCCGGCTGAGTTCGGCACCTTCCGCGAATGCGTCATCCCGGTGATCGAGGCCGGCCGCGCCGACCTCGTCACCGGGCCGCACAAGCTCAACGAGTTCATCGACATTCTGCCGGCCGGCGGCCATTCGCCGGGGCATTTCGCCTTCAAGATGAACTTCGGCAGCAGCACGGCAATGATCACCGGCGACGTGTTTCATCACCTGTTGCAGGTCTATTACCCGGACTGGAATTTTCCGAAGAACTCGGACGCCAACGAGGCCCGTGTCAGCCGCCGCCGTGTGTTCGAGGATTGCGCCGCCACCGGTGCGATGGTGTTTCCGGGCCACGTCGGCGCGCCGTTTGCCGGCTTCATCGACAAGACGGCGACGGGATTCAAGCCGCGATTCAGCGCATGATCCCGAAAAGTGGGAATCGGTTTTCGGATAAGATCATGCGCAAAAATGACTAAGGCCGCACGCCCGGCGTCTCGACTGTCAGACCGCGCGCGCGCCACATCAGATAGAGCTCCAATTCGACGCTCTCCGGCGCGCCGTACGCATAGGGCTCGGCGCGCATCCCGATCATGCAATTGCGCAGGCGCCGCTGCAGCGAGCCGAGGCTCTGCCATTCCAGCCGGTAGATCGGATAGCCGGTCGGATGGCCCTGCGGCACCAGGCTGCTGGCAAGCTGCTTGCCCCAATTGTCGTCGTGGCATTGCGCGCAACTGAGGCTGATCTGGCCGATGCGCTGCGTGAAAAGCTTGCGGCCAGCATCGATGGCAGACGTGAGCCGCGCATCCGACTGCACGATCGGCATACCGCGCGACTGGCGGCCGATATAGGCGGTCAGCGCCAGCAATTCGCGGCTTTCAAAGGCCAGCGGCTCGGCCTTCTGGTTTTCGGTGCGGCATAGATTGATGCGCTGTTCGAGATCGATTGGCCCCTTGCGGGCGGGGCTAAAGGCCGGATAGCGCGCCGCCACGCCCTTCATGCTTGCGGCAGCGTCACCGTGACATTCCGCGCAGGCCTTGCCCGCGGTGCCGGCCTTTTGACTCCACAGAGCCTCGCCATCCTGTACCCCCAGACTTGCAGGGTTGGAGGTGTCGTCGTCCTGCATGGCCTTTGTATCGCGACCAAGATCGGCGTAACCGGAACGCCGCTGGTCGAGCGGAATATCGGCGCTGCCAGCCGGTCCGGCCACAGCAGCCAGAACCACCGCACACATCAGCGCGTGAAAGCGTTTCATTCCACCGTGATCTTTGCGGTGGCGGTTTCGGCAAATCCGTTATCGCCCGTCCACTTGAACTCGAGCGTGCCGCTCTCGGTCGCCGTGGTGAAGAAGGTAAAAAACGGATTGGCGGAAATAGCGGGGTAGAGGTCGGCCCGGAAAATCTCCTCGCCGTTATAGCTGCACGAGAAGAACGTAATGATGTCGCGCGGAATTCGTTCGCCGGTGGTCGTATAGCGGAAACCGGTTTCCATGATGTGCGAGATCAACGTCTTGATCTCGAATGCCTGGCCACGCTTGACTTTGGCCGGCACGTTGACGAGCGGACGGGCCATCTAGAGAACCTCCACGCAGGCAGCCATGGTCACGATCATCTCCGCCGACGCCGACCAGAAGGTACCGTCGCTCATTTCGGCGATCGCCGTGATCACTTGTGTATCGGCGAGCCGGAAGCGCGTTGCGATCTTCGCCTTGCCGGCGCGCGGACCCAGATGGACGCCGATAACGTTCGGCTGCGGGTTCTTCTCGTTGAAGACGTGAATGCTTTTGACATAGTCCGTCTTGGTCATCGGGCTGTCGACCGAGACGACCAGCGACACCGTATTGCCGTTCTCGACCAATGGCGGCACGTCGAGATCGACGCGGCCCTTGCGGACCTGCGCCGTACCGACGATCTGACGGATGGCAGAGCGCATCGCCTCGGGCGTTGCCGCGACATCGGAAATACGGAACGTCGCAACAAGGCCGCCGGCCAGGCTGCCGATCAGGATCTCGCGCCGCGTCGAACCTTGATTGCGTTGTTTCATAGGATCCCTCAGTCACGCAGCGTGGCGAGAAACGCCACCACGTCTTCGATCTGTTCGGCCGTCAACAGCGGCTTGCCGCGAAAGGCCGGCGCCACCAGGTTGAGGCCGTCGATCATGTAATAGGCCGGCATAATGGTGTCGGGATTGAGCCTGTGGCTGTCGACCATGCGCAGCCGCAGTTCGCCCGTGGACCAACGGGTTCCGGCGCCCCGCATGTCCGGCGCCAGATTGCCCTGAAATCGCTCCTCGGGGAACGGGCCCGAATGACACAACAGGCATAAGCCTAAGGTCCGGTTGGTCACGATGGTCCGGCCGCGCGCGGCGTCGCCCGGCTTGCCGGTAAGCGACACAGGAACGGCGTTGCCTTCAATTCGGTACGGAAGAAGCTCGTCCGCATAGCCAGCCCCACCAGCGAGCGAGGCGAGCAACACCCCCATCGCCGCGCGCGCCGTCATCCGAACACCTCGGCTGTCGTGGCGGTGAACCAGGCTTCGGCGTCGCTCGCCTCTCTGGCGCGCAGGTTTTGCGGCGCATCGACCGGACTGATCTCGCTCGCCTCCTCGGTATAGAGATCGCCGACGGGGCGATAACGGCCGGTCTGGGAGATCGCATAGTCAGGCGCGATCAGGCTGAAGCACGAGCTGTTGAGCGTCGGCGCTTGCGGCTTGTTCCCTGACAGCAAAGCCACCACCGCAGCGGCACAGATCCGCGCTTGCGAACTGGCCGCCGAGGCCGAGCGCGGCATGGCGCCGGCGATAGCAGCGTCCCCGATGACGTGAATATTGGCCTGCAGCTTCGACTCGAACGTGATGGGATCGACCGGACACCAGCCGGTGCGGTCCGCCACGCCGGCAAGCTCGGCGATGGTGCCGGCCTTCTGCTGTGGAATAATATTCGCGACCGCCGGTTTGTATTTATCGAAGTCCGTCGAGACGACCTTGCTAACCGGATCGACTTCGGTGACCAGCCCGCCGTCGGATAGTGAAACATATTCCAGTATGCCTTGATAAAGCTGCTTCCACGCACCTTGAAACTGGCGCTGCATGGTGAAGCTGTCCTTGGCATCGAGCACGATGACCTTTGAGCGCGGCTTCCGCGTCTTGAACATGTGCGCAATCAGGCTGGCGCGCTCGTAAGGCGCCGGCGGGCAGCGCGACGGCGTCACCGGCACCGAAACAACGACCACGCCGCCATCCTCCATCGCGGCGATCTGCCGCGCCAGCAGTGCAATCTGGTCGCCGCCGATCCAGGCATGCGGCATCGTCTTCGCGACCTCGCGCGAATAGCCGGGCAGCGCGTCCCATCGAAAATCAACGCCCGGCGACAGCACCAGGCGATCATATTCGAACCGTTGCCCGCCGGTGACCGTGACACTGCGTGCCGCGGCATCGACCGATTCCGCCGCGGCAAAGACCGTGTCGATGCCCTCGCCTTGAAGGCGGCCGTAGCCAAATTCCTGGCTCGTTAACTCACGCAAACCGGCAATGGCCGCATTGCTCATGGGACAAGCGGTGTAGACGCGGTTCGGCTCGATCAAGGTGACGGAGAGCTTTGCGCTCGAACGCTTCAGTGCCCGCGCGCAGGCCGCGCCGCCAAATCCGCCGCCAATCACGACGACGCGTTCGGCGGTACCCTGGGCGATCGCGGGCAAAGGAAAAATGGCGGCCGAAGCCGCCATTGCAGTTTTCAGGACGTCGCGTCTTGTCGCGCGATCTTTGTTCATAGGCGCATCCATACGACCTGATGACGCGCTGTCTTGACGAAAGAAAGGCGCGGGCAGCAAGCCGCCCGCGCCATGTCGATCACACCAGCGTGAGCCCGTGGTTCTTCAACGGGATCGAGCGATAGCGCTTGCCGGTCGCGGCCGTGATCGCGTTGAGCACCGCGGGCGGCGCCACGCAGATCGTCGGCTCGCCGACACCGCCCCAGAACCCGCCGGACGGCATGACGATGCATTCGACCTTCGGCATCTGCGAGATACGGATCGAGTCGTAGCTGTCGAAGTTGGTCTGCTCGATGGCGCCATCCTTGACGGTGCACTCGCCGTTGAACAACGCCGACAACCCGTAGACGAACGAGCCGGAAATCTGCCGTTCGATCTGTCCCGGATTGACCGCATAGCCGGGGTCGGTCGCGGCAACGATGCGGTGGATCTTCACCTTGTTGCCATCAACCGAGACTTCCGCAGCGGCGGCGACGTAGCTGCCGTAGCCCATGTGCTGGGCGATGCCGCGGAACACGCCGGCCGGCGCCGGCTTGTCCCAACCGATGCCGTTCGCCACGGCGTTGAGAACGCCGAGGTGCTTGGGATATTTCGCCATCAACCTGCGGCGGAACTCCAGCGGATCGACACCGGCCGTCTTGGCCAGTTCATCCATGAAGCTTTCGAGGTAGATGGCGTTCTGGTTGACGTTGACGCCGCGCCAGAAGCCCGGCGGCACATGCGGATTGCGCATGGAGTGGTCGACCAAGAGGTTCGGCACCCCGTAACCGATCGCCGCCTCACCCGTCGGGGCGAGACCGGCGAACGTCGCCGGGTCCATACCGTTGACGAGCGCTTCCGGACGCAACGCGGTCAGGATCGACTGACCGGACAGCCGGACATGCAGCGACGTCAGGTTGCCTTTGTCGTCGAGGCCGCCCGTCAACCGGCATTCCGTCACCGGATGGTAGGTGCCCTGCCCCATGTCTTCTTCGCGCGACCACAACAGCTTGATCGGCGTGCCGGGCATCTGCTTGGCGATCAGCACGGCCTGAGTCACATAGTCGGTGCGCCCGCGCCGGCCGAAGCCGCCGCCTAGCATCACCTTGTAGAACTCGACCTTGCTGGCCGGCAGACCCGAGGCTTCGAGCGCCGCGGCGAAGGCCGCCTGGCCGTGCTGGGTACCAGCCCACACTTCGCACTTGTCGGCCGTGTAAACCGCGGTCGCGTTCAAGGGCTCCATGCAGGCATGGTTCTGGTACGGATAGGCGTATTCCGCCACGACAGTCTTTGCCGCCGAGGCGAGACCCGCCTTGACGTCGCCAACCTTGTTCGAGACGAAAGCCTGTTCGGCGTCGAAGCCTTCCTTGAGCCACTTCGAGATCGATGCGCTGGTGACCTTGGCGTTTTCGCCGGTGTCCCAGACGATCGGCAGTGCGTCGAGCGCGGTCTTGGCATGCCACCAGCTGTCGGCGACGACAGCGACGGCGTTGCTGCCGACCTGCACGACCTTCTTGACACCTTTCATCTTCTCGACTTTGGCGGCGTCGAAGCTCTTCACCTTACCGCCGAACACCGGGCACGCCTTGATGGTCGCGTGCAACATGCCCGGCAACTTGACGTCGATGCCGTACATCATCTTGCCGGTGGTCTTGTCGACTGTGTCGAGTCGCTTGACGCTCTTGCCGATCAGCTTCCAGTCCTTCGGATCCTTCAGCGGAACGTCGGCCGGCGCTTCGATTTGAGCGGCGGCAGCGGCGACCTTGCCGTAGGTCGTGGTGCGGCCGGACGGCTTGTGCGTGATCACGCTGTTTGCAGCGCTGCACTCCGACACCGGCACTTTCCACTCGGCGGCGGCGGCGCCAACCAGCATCATGCGGGCAGCGGCGCCACCTTTACGCACATAGTCGTGCGAGGTGCGGATGCCGCGGCTACCGCCGGTGCCGAAATCACCCCATGGATTCTTGCGAGCGACGCTTTGTCCGGGTGTCGGGTATTCGGTCGTGACCTTCGACCAGTCGCATTCGAGTTCCTCGGCCACCATCTGAGCGAGGCCAGTGAGCGTACCCTGCCCCATTTCGGAGCGAGCAATGCGGATAACGACGGTGTCATCAGGCTTGATGACGACCCAGGCATTGATCTCGGGCGCGCCCTGGGCGCTGGTCGAGGTCAGGAACGGAACGTTGAAGCCGAGCGACAGGCCGGCGGTGGCGGTTCCGACGACGAAGGTACGGCGGCTGAGTTTGGGCATATGATTCATGGCTCTGTCCTCCCTCACGCTTTGGCGGCGGCGTGAATCGCCAGCCGCACTTGTTGGAAGGTGCCGCACCGGCAAATATTGGTGATGGCTTCGTTGATGTCGGCGTCGGTCGGCTTCGGCTTTTCCTTCAGCAGCGCCGAAACCGCCATGATCATGCCGCTCTGGCAATAGCCGCATTGCGGCACATCGTGTTCGACCCAGGCCTGCTGCACTTTGGTCAGCACGCCATTGTCGGCGAGGCCTTCGATCGTCGTGATTTTTTTGCCGGCCGCGTCGCCGACGGTCATGCCGCACGAGCGCGTCGCCGCGCCATCGATGTGCACGGTGCAGGAACCGCATTGCGCGATGCCGCAGCCGTATTTGGTGCCGGTCATGCCGATCGTGTCGCGGATCACCCAGAGCAGCGGTGTATCCGGCTCGACGTCGACACTATGTGATTTGCCGTTGATAGTGAGATTGATCATTTTTTGCCTCCCCCTCGGGATTTATTTTCTTCTTCTGCCGGACAGGCAGATCAGAACAGATACAAAGAGCGTAGTCGGACTATGCTCAATCAACAATCGTTCTAAAAAGATATTCCATTGCCAGCGGCAATTTTTCGCATCGCACAATTCAATTCTTGCAGTGCGGTATAAACATCAAAGCCGGCGCGACCCACTGATGGAACCGCGCCGGCTTGATGAGGCATCAATAGAAATAATCAGAATGAAACTCAGTCACCCTTCTGATGGTGCGCCGTTTCCCAGAACAGTTCCTTCCAGTCGCCGACTTTCGATTTCAGGCTGCCGATGCGATTGAGGAATGCCGCAAAAAAAGCAATCCGATGCGGTTCCGCAGTGAAAGCAAAGCCTGGGTCTGACAACAGGGCCGTAAGTTCCTCGACACTTTCGCTCGCCTTGTTCGCGTCTTTCCAGAGCACGGCCGCAGCGCGCTTGTCCGCGTTGGCGACCTTGATCGATTCTTCCAGCGCGTTGGCTACTGCCTTGAACAGCAGCGGGTTCTTGTCTTTGGTCTGCTTCGTCGCCAGCAGCGTGATCTGCGTCAGTGGCCCACCGAAAACTTCGCGGCTGTCGGCGATCACGTGCGCGCCGGGCAGTTTCAGCCCACGGTCGGTGAACGGCTGCACCGCGATATGTGCGGTGATGCTGGCTTGGCCGTAACCGGCGGACAGCGCCACAACGGCATCAGGATGACCGAGCCCCACCGTGAGGTGATCGAGCTTGTGGGGGTCGCCCCACTCTTTCTCCGCCGCCATCTCCAGCATCATGGCGTTGAACGATATGCGCACCGACGGCACCGCGATGCGGTCCTTGTCGGTGAAATCCTTGATGGTCTTGACGTTCGGATTGATGGTGTAAAGCACCATGGCGCCATTCGCGACAGTGCCCACGGCTTTGACTTCATTGGCGGTGCCGTGGGTCTTGTCCCACAGGGTCAGCAAAGACGGCAACGCTGCGGTGCCGTAGTCGGCGGCGCCCGACAACAGGGCGTCGGTGACGGGCCCCGGCCCGCTTAGCGTCACTACGGTAGCCTCGACTTTGCCGAGCCCGAGCTTGGTTGCTTCCTGTTGCAGGATGCCGCCGCTGACCATCATATCTATTGGCAAGTACAACAAGCCGCGCTGCTGCACGAACTTCACCGTCAGCGGCGCCTGTGCGTGAGCGATCGATGGCGCGACGACCAGTCCTGCGCCAAATGCCAGTGCAAGTGCGCCGGACAGAATTGTCTTGTTGACTGACATTGTTGCGTCTCCCCTGTCGCCCATTTTTGAAAGGGCTTAAATGGCGGCTATCCCGCCTGAGACCATGATAGGCCCAATCCCGCACCCCAACAATCGGCAACAGGCAGTGGGTCGCTATCCCTGTGCTGCCCACACCGGCTGTGTTTTTGCGGCGTATGCATGCCGTTCGACGGCTTGACCGCGCCCAGGGCGTGGACGAGACCAGACCCATGAACCTCGAACTCATTTCCATCGAAACCGACACGGTCCCGCTCGACGGGATTTTCTATACGCCAAACAATGGACCGATCCGCTCGGTTGCGCTGTTCTTTCACGGCAACTGCCACAACTTCTACATGGGGCCATCGCGCTTCATGCCGCAGACCTTGCTGGCCGAGGGTATCGCCTGCCTTGCCTTCAACCGGCGCGGCCACGACATGGTCACATCGCTCGGCGGACGGGACATCGGCGGCGGTTCGTTTCAACTCGCGCACGAAGCCATCGCCGATAACAATCATGCCGCCGCGTGGCTGCGCGCACGGGGCTTCGACAATCCAATCGTGATCGGCCACAGCAACGGAGGGGTGCTGGCCGCACATTATGCAGCCGAACATCCGGAGACGCCGGCCGTCGTTCTGATGTCGGCCCATGTCGGCGGCAAATCCATCACGCGGCGCATGAGCGCGAATGGCCTGTTCGGTCGCGATCAGTTGCCGGAAATTGAAGCACGCGCCCAACAGATGGCCGCCGAAGGCCGCGGCAAGGAGTTGATGCTGCTGCCCGGCTGGTGGTGGGTCGCCAGCGCCGAATGCGTGCTCGACTATACCGTCAACATGCCGGACACCGTCGAATGCGCCGGCCGGACAAAAGTGCCAGTGCTGTTTTTGCGCGGCGACAAGGAACCAGCGGAGCTCTATCCGGCCGAGGCCTATGCGGCGAACTGCACGAGCCCCTGTGAGGTGCGCATCCTGCCGGACTGTGATCACTTCTATACCGGGCAGGAACAGTCTGTTTCTGAACTGATCCTGAAATGGTTGCGTCAGGCGACAAAGGGCGCGGCAACCGCGTAAGATTGCGGCGTCACAGAGGATCAAGCATGAGCGACTACGACCGCGCGACCTTCGACCGGATTTTCAAACGGCGGCGCGTGATCGCGCACGGCGCCGAATTGCAGATCGTCGAAGGCGGCAGCGGGCCGCTGGTGCTGCTGGTGCCGGGATGGCCGCAATCGCTGCATGCCTGGCGCAAGGTGATGCCGCGGCTTGCCGCGCAATTTCATGTCGTGGCGTTCGACCCGCCGGGCATCGGCGACTCTGCGCCACCGGTCAAAGGCTACGACACCGCCAACGTCGCCGATCACATCAATCCGCTGTTGGACGATCTCGGCGCCAAGGATTGCCTCCTGGTCACGCACGATATCGGTGCCTGGCTCGGCTACGCCTATGCGGTGCGCAATCCGGCGCGCGTGCGGCGGCTGGTGGCGATCGACGCCGCGATTCCCGGCATGGCGCCGCCGGACGTTTACACGATGACGCCGGAACGGCTGCACAAGACGTGGCACTTTGCGTTCAACTTCCTGCCCGAGTTGCCGGAACTGCTGATCACCGGCCGCGAGCGGGAATTTCTGACCTGGCTGTTCAAGGCCAAGTCGATCGACTTCGCCAAAACGTTCGATACGGATGCGATGAATGAATATGTGCGCCTGTATGCCAAGCCCGGTGCGTGGAGTAACGGGCTCGGCTACTACCGCGCCATCTTCGACTCGATCGCGCAGAACAAAACCACGGCGGAGACGAAGTTGACGATGCCGGTTCTGGCCATCGGCGGCTCGGGGGGACTCGGCGAAGCGATGCGGGGCACCTTCGCACCCTTCTCACCGCAATTGAGTGGCGCGGTCATTCCGAACTGCGGACATTATGTTCCGGAAGAAAGCCCGGACGCTTTGCTGGCGGCGATGCTGCCGTTTCTTGAAGCCGATCGAAGCTAGCCGGCGGCGGCCACTTTCCGAACAGCCTGCGCGCCGGCCATGGCGTGTCCCAGCATCACCAGCACCGGGCCCGGCAGATTGGCTTCCGCGATGCGAGTGGAGAGTTCGGCAATCGGTGCCGAGACGACCTGTTGATCGGGCCGTGTGGCGCGGGAGATGGCGAGTGAAGGCGTCAGCGGGTCGAGACCTTCGGCCGTCGCCTTGGCGACCAACACTTCGAGCGTTTTGACGGGCATGTAGATCGCGGTCGTCGTCGTCGGATCGGCCAAAGCGCGCCAGTCGATGTCGTCGGGCAGTCTGCCGCTGCGAGCGTGCCCGGTGACGTATTGCAGCCGGCGGGAATTGTCGCGGTCGGTCAGCGGAATGCCGAGCTTGGCGGCGGCACCCTGCGCGGCCGTGATGCCGGGAACGATATCGACAGCGATATTGGCGGCCTTGCAGGCATCGATCTCTTCCGCGGCGCGGCCGAAGATCAGCGGATCGCCGCCCTTGAGGCGGATGACGCGCTTGCCCTGCTTCGCCAGCCCGACCATCAGAGCATTGATGTCATCCTGCTTGCACGACGGTCCGAAGCCGGTCTTGCCGACCAGCATCTTTCGCGCCTCGCGGCGGGCGAAGTCGAGCACATCGCGCGACACCAGATCGTCGAACAGAATGACGTCGGCCGATTGCAGCGCGCGCACAGCACGCAGCGTCAGCAGTTCCGGATCGCCCGGCCCTGCTCCGACCAAAGTGACCGAGCCGTTCTCGACGGCGGCGCCCAGGCCCTTCACCTCGGCCACAAAGCGCGCGAAATCGTTTTCAGTTGGGACGCTTTCCGGATTGGCGACCGCGTGCGCGGTAAACACCTGCCAGAACTTGCGGCGGGCCACGAAGGACAGACCGGATTCCTTGACCATCGCGCGCCAGCGTCCGGCGGCAGCAGCCCATTGCGCAAAGCCGGTCGGCAGCAGCGCCTCCAGCTTGGCGCGGATCGCCTGTGCGAATACCGGCGCCGCGCCATCGGTCGAAATCCCGATCACCAAAGGCGAGCGATTGACGATGGCACCGAAGGAGAAGTCGCAGAAGGCAGGCTTGTCGATGACATTGACCGGCACACCGGCGGCGCGCGCCGCGGCGGCGAAAACAGCCGACGTCTCGTTATCCTCGAAAGCGCCGATGGCGACGGCCGCACCGCGAATATCCTCCGGTGTCCAGACACGTTGAACAATGACGATATCGCCACGCGGCGCATCGGCCGCGACCTGGCGCATCTCGTCGGAAACTTCATCGGCAAACACTTCGACACGCGCGCCCGCCGCCGACAGCAACTCGGCCTTCCAGGCCGCAGCATGACTGCCGCCCGCCAGCACGCAGCGCTTGCCATCCAGCGCCAGGAACACCGGCAGCCGCGCCAGCGCGCCCATGCGTTCAGGCCGCGTCTCAGACGGTTTGCGCGACACGCTCATGCTCAACCTTTTGGCTCACGATCTTCTTCAATTCCGGCAAACACGAGCCGCAGTTGGTGCCCGCGCGTAAAGCCTTGCCGATGTCCTCGACATTTGCCGCAGCGCCGCTGTCGAGCGCCGCGCGGATGACGTTGAGGCCGACGCCAAAGCAGGCGCAGATCACCGGACCGGGATCGGCCAGACCGTCGGTCGATTTTCCCGACAACAAACCGCGACGCTGCGCGTCGCCGACGCTCTCGGCCTCGAACAAAGCCTTCACCGTATCCCAATGTGGCGCGGCTTCGGCGGGACCGATGAACAGCGCGCCGGTCAGCCGGCCGTCAGCGAAGGCCGCCACGCGATAGCTGCCGCGCGGCGCGTCGACATATTCCGCAAGCTCGGCGCCGGCGAACAGACCTTGCGCGTGTTCGCGCCAGGTTTCCGGACTGTCATTGCTCGCCAGCAACCAGCCTGTCGCGCTCGCAATCGCAACCTTCGACCACCATGCGTCGGCGGGCAAGGCGAGCGGCGCGCGCGCCAGTACAAAACCGCGATAGGCGAAAGCGACCGGCGCAATGGACACCGGCGTCGCCTTGGCTTCGGGCTGCCCGGAATATGGATCGTTGGCCGGCGTGACCATGTCGCCGACGCGCGCCGACGACGCCGTCTCATTGCTCCAGTGGATCGGCGCAAACAGCAAGCCGCGCTGCTGGCCTTCGCTGACCGCGACCTTGAGCACGCAGGCGCCATAGGGCGACGTCAGGCGTGCGAAGCCGCCATTGGCGAGGCCCAACGCTTCGGCGTCCGCGGGGTGCACTTCAACGAAGGGCTCCGGCAGATGCGCGCCGAGCCGCGGGCTCAAGCCCGAGCGCGTCATGGTGTGCCATTGATCGCGCACGCGGCCGGTATTGAGCCGCAACGGAAATTCGTTCGACAGCACCGCGCTTGGCTTCGGCAATTCCGGCGCGATCATCCGCGCCTTGCGGTCGGGCGTGAAGAAGCCGCCCTCGGCAAAGAAACGACTTTCGCCGCGCGCTTCACCTTTTCGCACCGGCCACTGCACCGGATCGAGGCCGTTGAACGCCTCATCGTCGATCTGCATCAGCCCACCGATGTCGAAATCGCGCGTTCCCTCGTTCTCGAAGGCCGACAGCGCGGCGTGCTCGCGGAAGATCGATGCAACGGAATCGAAACTGAAAGCCTCGGTAAAGCCCATGCGGCGCGCCACCTGCGTGACGATCCACCAGTCGGGCTTCGCCTCGCCCGGCAGCGGCAGAAACGGCCGCTGCCGCGAGATACAGCGTTCCGAATTGGTGACGGTGCCGTCCTTTTCGCCCCAGGCCGCGGCCGGCAGCAGGATCTGCGCGCCGGCGGTGACGGTGTCGTTGGACAGCACGTTCTCGGAGACGACGAAGACGTCGAGTTTCGATAATGCGGCACGCATCGCCGCGGCACGCGGCAGCGATACTGCCGGATTGGTCGCCATCACCCACAGCGCCTTGATCTCGCCGCGCTCGATCGCCTCGAACATCTGCACGGCCTTGAGACCCTCGCGCTGCGCCATGGCACGCGCGTTCCAGAACCGGCCGACGCGGTCGACGTCTTCATGACCGAAGTTCATATGTGCGGCGAGCTGATTGGCGAGCCCGCCAACCTCTCGTCCGCCCATCGCATTGGGTTGGCCGGTCAGCGAGAACGGCCCCATGCCAGGCTTGCCGATGCGGCCGGTGGCAAGATGACAGTTGATGATGCTGCTGACCTTGTCGGTGCCCTGCGCCGACTGGTTTACGCCTTGCGAGAAGCAGGTGACGACATTCGGCGTCGTGCGGAACAGATGGAAAAACCGTGCGACATCGGATTCAGCCAAGCCTGTAGCTTTCGCGTTCGCCATCAAGTCCGGCGCGATTTCACGCGCGCGCACCAGCGCCTCGGTAAGGCCGGATGTGTGGGCGTCGATATATAGATAATCAAGCGCCAGCGTGTCGGCGAGATGCACCAGCAGACCGGAAAAAAGCGCGGTGTCCATGCCGGGCGCGACGCTGAGAAACAGATCGGCCTCCTCAGCTGTCGCCGTTCGGCGCGGATCGATCACGATTATCTTGGCGCCGCGCTCGCGCTTGTTGGCGATCATCCGCTGATACAGCACTGGATGACACCAGGCCGCATTGGAGCCGACGAGGATCAGCAGATCGGCACTGTCGAGATCCTGATAGCTGCCCGGCACGGTATCCGTTCCGAAGGCACGGCGATGACCGGCAACAGTCGACGACATGCACAGCCGCGAATTGGTGTCGACATTGGCCGAACCGATGAAGCCCTTCATCAGCTTGTTGGCGACGTAATAGTCCTCGGTCAGCAGCTGACCCGACAGATAGAACGCCACCGAGTCCGGCCCGTGCCTGGCAATGGTGTCGGCGAAGCCCTGCGCGACTTTATCGAGCGCAGCGTCCCAGGACATTTTCGTCAGCGCACCATCCGCGCCGCGCAGCGATGGATCAAGCAGACGGGTCTCAAGCCCCAGCGTCTCGCCCAGCGCCGAGCCCTTCGAGCACAGCCGCCCGAGATTCGCGGGATGTGCGGGATCGCCGGCAATCACCGCGCCGCCGCGGCCGTCGGGCTTGGCCAGAACGCCGCAGCCGACGCCGCAATAGGGGCACGTCGTGCGCACGGCGGGCGGATGCTGCGCGGGCGCGTTCATCAATACACGTCCTGCTGATAGCGGCCGCTCTTCTTCAAGTCGGCAACGAAGGCCGCCGCTTCGGCCGGGCTACGTACGCCGTGCTGCGCAACGATATCGACCAGCGCTAGTTCGACATCCTTGGCCATACGCTTGGCGTCGCCGCATACATAGAAGTGCGCGCCGTCAGCGAGCCACGACCAGAGGTCACGGCCCACTTCACGCATGCGGTCCTGCACATAGAATTTCTGCCCGGTGTCGCGCGACCAGGCGAGAGACAGACGCGTCAAAACGCCGGCGTCTTTCATTGCCTTCAATTCGTCTTCGTAGAAGAAGTCCGTGCTCGACCGCTGGTGGCCGAAGAACAGCCAGTTGCGGCCCGGCGCCTTGGTCGCCTGGCGTTCGTGCAGGAAGGCGCGGAACGGCGCGACACCGGTGCCGGGGCCGACCATAATGACCGGCACGTTCGGGTCGGCCGGAAGCCCGAAAGCATGCGCCTTCTGCACATAGACCTTCAACGACGCGCCTGGCTCGATACGCTCGGCGAGCATGGTCGAGCAAACGCCAAGGCGGTCGCGGTTGGCGATCCGGTAGCGGACCGTATCTACGGTGAGCGAAACGCAGCCTGGCTTCGCCTTGGGCGACGACGAGATCGAATAAAGCCGCGGCTGCAGCGGATCGAGCGCCTCGATAAAGGCCTCAGGGTCCGGCCGCACGCCGGGGAATTTCTCAATTGCGCCGAGCACGTCGAGCGTCGCAGCATCGCCGTCGGGATCCTCGCCAGCCGACAGCGCGCGCGCCTTCGCCCGGCGGTCGCCACCGGTAATGTACGAGAACAACTGGAACAGCATGTCGGGTGCCGGTGACAGCGAGACGCCGTCTGTCAGGCATTCGCGTAGCGTTCGGCCGCCGATCGGGAAATCCGCCGGCGCACCAAGCGCTTTGATCACCGCCTCGACCAGCGCCGGATCGTTCGACGGGAACAGGCCGAAGGCATCGCCGACCGTATAGTCGAGCCCACATTCCGAGAGATCGAATTCGACGTGCCAGGTTTCCTTTTCCGAGCCCTGCTTGTTGAGCAGCGTGCGCGACAAAACCGTCGCTATGGCCGGATTGTCACGCGACGTGCCGGGCGCGGCTTGATTTGCGGGCGCAGGCACGATGGCCGGTTCGACCCCAGTCTGAGGCGCCGCCGCAGCCGGCGCGCTCTTGAGTTCTTCGGCGAGCTTCTTGACCATGCGGGCGGTTTCCTTGCCGCCCGGCACGCACAAATTCAGCCGCTCTTCTTTTCCGGACACGATAGCGCCGGAGTAATTCTTGCAGTCGTAGCCGCACTGGCCGCAGTCCTGCTGCGCCATCGCCGCCATCATCTTCCAACGCAGCGGCTTGTCGTCGGCGAGCTTCATGCGCTCGGCCAGCCGCAAAGTCTGGTCGTGCCACGGCGCGCCGCCATCATCTTCTTCTTGATCGGTCTTGACGCCGGCCACGCCCGACATCAGCGCCGCACCCTGATCGGTTGACAGCGGCGTGATGCCCGAGCCGTCGAGCGCAATCAGCCCCGCAAAGAAGCCATTCAGCCAGGCGCGCTGGTCCTCGGAGAACGGCGCGGTTTCCGGCACCAGCGACGGGATCGGCGGCGGCATGTTCTGCGTCATGCGGCCCCCGTCTCGAACATCGTCTTGAGCGTCTCGACTTCGTGCCGCCGCGAGAAGGTCAGGAAGGTTTCGTCGCGGCCCGCGCGGTTGGCCATATAGCCCTTGAGCATGCGCTCGATCGTGCGCGGCGCGTCAGGCGCCTTGACGTCGCGGTAGATTTCCCGGCCCAGCCCCGCCTCGGTACCGAAGCCGCCGCCAATAAGAATGTGATAGCCCTCGACCGCATCGGCATCCTCGCCGACATCGACTTTGCAGGCGATCATGCCGATATCGCCGATGTAATGCTGCGCGCAGGAATGATGGCAACCGGTCAGATGAATATTGACCGGCCCGTCGAGCTCGACGCGCGCCTCGCACCACTGCGCTATTTCCTCGGCCTGCTCTTTAGTGTGCGCGGCGGCGAAGCGGCATCCGGTCGCGCCGGTGC
This sequence comes from uncultured Hyphomicrobiales bacterium, assembly GCA_903885555.1. GTDB lineage: Bacteria > Pseudomonadota > Alphaproteobacteria > Rhizobiales > Xanthobacteraceae > Pseudolabrys. The sequence goes on along the minus strand of CAISIV010000021.1, from coordinate 29,559 downwards.
AGGCAACGAGACCAGCGCGAATCGACGTCGCTTCGGTCGAAAGACCCAGCGCATCGACAGCGGCCTTGGCGAGCGCGACTTTGTCGTCGGCCACGCCGGACATCAGTAAATTCTGCCAGACGGTCAGCCGGATATCGCCATCGCCGAGATCGCCGGCGATTTTGGCGAGCCCGCGCATCTGCGCCGACGTCAGCTTCGCCACCGGCAGCACGACGCCGATCCAGTTGAGGCCCGGCTGCTTTTGCGGATGCACGCCGATGTGAGCGGAGCGATTGTAGATGGGGCGCGGCAGCAACGCATCCGCCGGCACTTTCAGCAGCGCACGGCCGAGCTTTTCCTCGACATGCGCGATTAATTTTTCCAGCCCCCAGGCGTCCAGCACATATTTGAGCCGCGCCTTGTTGCGGTCGGTACGATCGCCATGCTCGATGTAGACGCGCACGATGGCGTCGGCGACCTGCGTCGCTTCGTCCGGCTTGACAATGACGCCGGTATCCTTGGCAAAGTCCCGGTGCCCGGTGATGCCACCCAGTGCGAGGCGGAAGTAGATGCCGGCCTCAGGACCGAAGCCGTCCTTCAACTCGACCGCCTGGAACCCGATGTCGTTGGTATCTTCCAGCACCGGAATGCGCCCCGCGCCGTCGAATGCGACGTTAAACTTGCGCGGCAGGCCGTACAGCGCGCGTTCGTTGAGAATGTGGTGATGCCACGCACGGGCAAAAGGCCGCGTGTCGAGCAATTCCTGTGGATCGATGCCGGCCGTCGGCGTGCCGGTGACGTTGCGGATATTGTCAGCGCCGGTGCCGCGCGAGCCGAGGCCGAGATCCATCAAAGATTCAACGAAGATGACGGCATCTTTCGGCTCGATCTCGCGCATCTGCAGATTGGCGCGCGTCGTGACGTGACTGTAGCCGTGGGCGTATTTGTCGGCCAGGTCGGCCAGGCCAGCCATCTGCCAGTGCGTGACGATGCCGTTGGGAATACGCAGCCGGCACATATACGACGTTTGCGCCGGTGCGACGTAGAACAGCCCGTAATAGCGCCAGCGGAAATTATCGGCCGGCTTCGGCGCTTCGTTGTTCTTCGCCTGGCTCTTGAGGCGGTCGTAAGCATCGAACGGATGCTGCTCGCGCTTGATCTTTTCCTGGTCGGACAGCTTGCCGCCGGCCGCGACCGTGCGGTCCTGCGCCTTGATATGAATGGCGTCCGGCCCGACCGGCTCACTTGAAGCAACACCAGCCGGAAGCTGACCGCGCGCGGCCCGCGCCGCCGTCAGACCGGAGGCGAAACCTTCGAGGTAGCGTTTCTGGTCCGGGGTGAAGTCGCTCGACATGACGGCCTCATGCCGCCAGTTTTTTGGCAAGCACAACGCCAGGCTTGGGTTGCTTCGGCATCGAGCGTTCGGCCATGGCGCGGCCGAACATCAGGTCGTCGCGGAACGTATCGATCGACACGCCAGTGCGGATCAATTCGAGATACCAGAGGCCGTCGGCGGTATCGCCGAACAGCACAGCGCCGACGAGACGGTTATCGGCGATAACCAGCTTCTTGTATGTGCCCAGGCCCGGATCGGAGAGCACGATTGGCTCGGTGCCGGTGGCGCCGAGGAAATCTCCCGCCGAAAAGACATTCACGCCGGATACCTTGAGGTTCGTCGCCAGCACACTGCCGGGGTAATTCCCCGTGTCTCCGGACAGACGCATGGCGAGAATACGCGCCTGTTCATAGGCCGGCTCCACCAAGCCATAAGCAATGCCGCGATGTTCGGCGCATTCGCCGATCGCGTGAATACCCGCTTTGCTGGTCTGCATGTGGTCGTCGACGACAATGCCGCGGCCGATATCGAGCCCGGCCGTCCGAGCCAAATCGACATTGGGACGAATGCCTGCTGCGACGACGACGAGATCGGCTTCGATCTCGCGGCCGTCCTTGAGAAGGACGGAACGGACCTGTTTGTCGCCGCGAATACCCGCCGTTTCGGCATTGAGATGTACGGGAATCCCCTTGCTCATCATCTGCGCGCGCAACATTTCCGACGCCCGCGCATCGAGCTGGCGTTCCATCAGCCGATCCATCAGATGAATGACCGAAACCTGGGCGCCGGCCTTGACCACCCCATAGGCGGCTTCAAGACCCAGCAGGCCACCGCCGATAACAACGACCTTGGCCTTGTTGGCCGCCGCGGCTTCAATGGCCGCGACGTCACCAAGATCGCGGAAGGTCATGACGCCCGGCAGATCCATGCCCGGCGCATTGAGACGTATCGGCCGTGATCCGGTGGCGAGGACCAATTGTGTGAACGGCAGCGTCGCGCCATTGGCGAGACGGACGCGGCGAATGTCGGCGTCGATCGAAGCGACGCTCTGCCCGTACAGCAGCGTCACGCCGCGATCACGCCACCATTTTGCGGGCTTGAGCTCGATGTCGCCGTGCGAGACTTCCTTCGCCAGCACCGACGACAGCAAAACGCGATTGTAGGCGAGCTGCGGCTCTTCACCAATCACGGCAATGGAATAGCGGCCGAGCGCACGCTTGCTCAGTTCCTCGACCAGCCGCGCCGCGGCCATGCCATTGCCGACGATGACGAGCGGTTCGCTCATGCCGGAGTACCCGGACCGTAGGCTTCGGAAATCATGTATCCGGACAAAGTCGCATAGGCCGTGGTCCAGGCCGCCGCGAGTTCAGGCGTCCAGTCGGGTCCGAGGCCCTTTTCCAAGGTCCACAGCAGCGCCGCGCCGACCGGGGCGTAGTGCGTGGCATCGACACCATAAGCGACGTGCTTCTTCGCCAGCCCCGACGCCGCCGGCAAAATCGTCTCGAGCCTGGTCAGGCCGCCGACGACCACCGCAAGCGTCCCCATCAATTTCTTGCCCTGCTCCTTCATGTCGCCGCGAAACAGCGGCTTCACGTCAGGCGCGATCTCGAACAGCCGGTCGTAGAACAAGGCCGCCGCTTGGTCGGCGATCGGCGCTACTTTCGAAAAGCTCTTCTGAACCATCTCGACTTGTGTCGGTGTCATCGCCCCACTCCATAAAGCCCGGACAGATCTCGCCGCTTAGGCCGCCTCGACGTACTGGTGCCGCTCGTAGAGGAATTCGAGCACGCGCTGGCGGCACTTGAGGAAGGCAGCGTCTGCCACCAGCTCAAGCCGCTTGCGCGGCCGCATCAGCGGCACGCTCAGGATTTCGCCGATCTGGGCTTCCGGACCATTCGTCATCATCACGATGCGGTCGGACAGCAACACGGCCTCGTCGACGTCGTGTGTGATCATCATCACCGTGTTGCCGAGCTTCTGATGCAAGCCCATCACGGTGTCCTGCAGATGCGCACGCGTCAGCGCATCGAGCGCGCCGAACGGCTCGTCGAGCAGCAGGACTTTCGGCTCCATGGCCAGAGCGCGGGCGATGCCGACGCGCTGCTTCATGCCGCCGGAAATTTCCGACGGACGCTTGTCCTTGGCATGCGTCATCTGCACGAGATTGAGATTGTGCAACGTCCAGGCGTCACGCTCGGCGCGGGACTTGGTCTGGCCGAAGACCTTGTCGACGGCGAGACGAACGTTGTCGTACACGGTCAGCCACGGCAGCAGGCTGTGGTTCTGGAACACGACGGCCCGGTCCGGTCCCGGCTCGTTGACTTCACGGCCTTCGAGAATGACGCCGCCATTGGTCGCCGGCGTCAGCCCCGCCACGATGTTGAGCAGCGTCGATTTTCCGCAGCCCGAGTGACCGATGATAGAAACGTACTCGCCCTTCTCCACCTCAAGCGTGATGTCCTTGAGGACGAGAGTTTCGGTGTTGCCGCGCTTGAACGACTTATCGACGTGATCGATTCTGCAATAGTGCGTCATGTTCTCGTTCCTTAATTGGCAGCGGTGCCACGGGTGACGACGGAAGCGATGCCCGCGACGATGCGATCGAGCACGAAGCCGATGATGCCGATGTAGGCGAGAGCGACGAAAATGTCAGGCAGCCGCGAGGAATTCCAGGCGTCCCAGATGAAGAAGCCGATGCCGACACCGCCGGTCAGCATTTCCGCCGCAACGATCGCGAGCCACGACAGACCGATACCGATGCGCAAGCCCGTGAAAATGTAGGGCGCCGCCGACGGGATCATGATCTTGGTGAAGAACTCGAACGGATTGAGCCGCAGCACCGCGGCGACGTTGCGATAGTCCTGCGGAATATTGCGGATACCGACAGCGGTATTGATGATGATCGGCCAGATCGAGGTGATGAAGATGACGAAGATCGCCGACGGCTGACTGTCGCGAAATGCCGCCAGCGAAATTGGCAGCCAGGCCAACGGCGAGATCGTGCGCAGCACCTGGAAGATCGGGTCGAGGCCGCGCATTGCCCAGACCGATTGGCCGATCAGCGTGCCGAGCGCAATGCCGATCACGGCGGCCAGCCCGTAGCCCATGGCAACGCGCTGCAAGGAGATCAGCACGCGCCAGCCAAGGCCGATGTCCTGCGGGCCATTCACAAAGAAGGGATTGACGATGAGATCGCGCGCCTCGATCCAGATTTTGGTCGGCGCCGGCAGCGTCGCGCCGGGGCGCATGCACAGCACCTGCCACACCACCATCAGCAGCAGCACCATGATCAGTGGCGGAAGCACCGCGGCGGCAAATTTGCCGAGCGTGGCGCGCATCCGCGTATTCATTGCGGTTTGCTTCAGTGGCAAGGCTAGGACTTTGGCAGCGGCGGGCGCTGTCGGGGCCGAGGGTATGCTCGCCGAAATTTCGGATTTCGCCACTGGCATGTTCATCGCGTGAATGCTCCGGTTAAACGAAGTAATCGGGCCGCCCGAAAACGGGCGGCCCGGTTGCGTCAGACTTCGACGCGCTTGATGGCGAGGCTCTTGAGATAGGCGGACGGGTTTTCCGGATCGAATACCTTGCCGTCGAACATCGTCTCTTTGCCGCGCGATGACGTTGCCGGAATATCGGCGGCGGCGACGCCGAGCGATTTCGCGGCATCGCGCCACAGATCTTCGCGGTTGACCTTGTTGACCATGCCCTTGACGTCGGTGGAGGCTTCGAACTTGCCCCAGCGGATGTCTTCGGTGAGGAACCAGGTGTCATGGCTCTTGAAGGGATAGGACGCGTGGTCCTGCCAGAACTTCATGAACTGCTTGGTTCCCTTCTCGACGCGTCCGTTGCCGTAATTGATGTCGCCGTTAGCACGGCCGATGATGTCGGCGACCGGCACGTTGAACCATTGCCGCTTGCCGACGATTTCCGACATCTCCTGGCGGTTCTCCGGCTTGTCGCACCACTGCTGGGCTTCCATCACCGCCATCAGCAGGGCCTTGGCGGCATTCGGATTCTTGTCGACCCACTCGGCGCGCATGCCGAGCGCTTTTTCGGGATGCTTGCTCCAGATTTCGCCGGTGCTGCAGGCCGAGAAGCCGAAGCCCTGATTGACGAGTTGCTCGCCCCACGGCTCGCCGACACAGAAGGCGTCCATGTTGCCGACCTTCATGTTCGCCACCATTTGCGGCGGCGGCACCACGATGGTGGCGACGTCCTTGTCAGGGTCGATGCCGCCGGCCGCAAGCCAGTAGCGAATCCAGAGATCGTGCGTGCCGCCCGGGAAGGTCATCGCCACGTTGACCTTCTTGCCGTCAGCGATCTTCTTGGCGAAGGCGGCCTTCAAGGGCGAAGCGTCGGCGGTGACCTTGAGGTCCTTGTATTCGTTGGCGACCGAGATGGCCTGCGCATCGAGATTGAGGCGCGCCAGGATGTACATCGGTGTCGGCACGTTGTTCTGCGTCACCTTGCCGGCCGAGATGAGGTACGGCATCGGCGTCAGAATATGCGCGCCATCGATGCCGTTCGCCGCGCCGCCGAGAACCATGTTGTCGCGCGTCGCGCCCCAGGACGCTTGCTTTGAAACTTCGACGTCCGGCATGCCGTATTTTGCGAAGATGCCCTTCTCCTTGGCGATCACCAGGGGCGAAGCATCCATCAGCGCGATGTAGCCGAGAATCGCCTTGGTCGTTTCAGGTCCGGCGGCCTGCGCGATGTGCGCGCCGAAGGGAAACTGTGTGCCGACCGCGCCCAGCAACGCTGCGGTGCCGGCGCTGGATTTCAAAAACGAACGGCGATTGATCGTGATCTTGCCTTCGTTTGTCTTTTTGATCGTCATTGGTCCCACTGTCCTTCTGGTGTTTCGAGAAACCCGGTCTGCCGTCGCCGCCTGATCTGTCGCCCGCCCCAAAAACAAAAAAGCCGCAGCCTGAAGCGCACGCATTCGTGCTCCCCAGACAGCGGCATTGCTGTCAGCCCGACGTCGGGCTCAGCGCCTTATGGCGCTTCCAAGCCTTCTCTATTCAAGTGTCGTGCCAAGCCAGCGGATTAGAACAAATCAAAGCTTTATCAATGAGTTAGGAAAAATGAGCTTGCAGGCCCCGCAGCGGCGAAACTTGGTTTATGCCCAGCACCGACGCACGCTGCGACTAATTTGTGCAGCGCAATAATTAACGGACAATCGACAAACGGGGCCGTTCCGAGCGCCTGGGACGCCAGGATGCAAGGTGTCCGGCGATGTCGTCCGGCACGAAATTGGGGCCGACAAAGGCGCCAATGCCATCGTTCGGTTCGCTGCCGTTCGGGGACGGCGCAGCACCGATGACCGCGTCGAACAGATCGGCGCGGAACACTGCTTGGGCGAGGTTGAGGAGTTCTTCCGACAGCGGCGCCTGCCCCCAGCGCACGATCTGCGCATAAATCCAGGCGGCCTGAACCGGATCGGGACGCATCGCGTTGTTGCGGCCGATCAGGATGTAGCGGTCGCTGCTGCGCGTCGTACCGTCGGTCGCCACCTTCAGCACGCCGGTGAGCGTGCGCATGATCACTTCCGATTCGACGCCGAGCCGCTTGCCGACGATCGTCGACACCGCGTCGAGATTTTGTTTGTCCTCGATATAATCGGCGGCCGCGGCCAGCGCCCGTATGAGGGCGTTGAGCGTATCGGGATGTTCGGTAGCCCAGCGTTCGCGCACCGCGAAAACTTTTTCGGTCACGCGCGACTGAATCTCGCAACCGAAATGCAGAATGCGGCCGACGCCAAGATCGACCGCCACCGAATTCCACGGCGCGCCAACGCAGAAGCCATCGACATGCCCGCTAGCGAGACTGTCGACCATGTAAGGCGGGGGCAGGACAACAAGACGTATGTCTTCGTCCGGATCGATGCCGGCGGCGGCCATCCAGTAGCGCAGCTGGTAATTGTGGTGCGAGAACGGGAACGTCATGCCGAAGGTCAGCGGTTCGGCATTGCGATTCTTGCGTTCGGAAATCAACCGCGCCAGCGCGCGCGCCGAAACGAGTGGATCGGCGATGTCACCATCGGCGGCCGCGGAAAGGTCGGCGTAGAGCCGCGGTGACACCGTGATGGAATTGCCATTTATGCCCAGATTAAAGGGCGTTATGATGGGCACGCGGACATGGCCGATGCCGAGGCTGGACGCCACCGCGACCGGTGCCAGCAGATGCGCGGCGTCGAACAGCCCGAGATTGAGCTTGTCGCGCACGTTCGACCACGACACTTCGCGAACCAATTCGACGTCGAGGCCCTGCGCCTTGGTGAAGCCGCCGTCGACGGCCACCAGCAGCGCCGCTGCGTCGACCAGCGGAATGAAACCGATGCGAAGTTTCGTTTCGGTCATTTGAACAGCTCCGCGGCAGTAACGACGGATTGGGCGATCTCGGCGATTTTCTTGTGTTCGTTCATGGCGGTCTTGCGCAGGAGGGCGTAAGCGTCCTCCTCGCTCAGTTTCTTGGCCTTCATCAGCACGCCCTTGGCGCGATCGATGATCTTGCGTTCCTGCAAGGCGTCCTTGGCCTGATCGAGCTCGCCCTGCAGCCGCGCGAAGGCGTTGAAGCGCGAAATACACAGATCGAGAATGGTCTTGATGCGGTCTTTCTGCAGATTGCCGACGATATAGGCCGACACGCCGGCGTCGACTGACGCCTGGATCGAGGCGGTATCGCTCTGATCGACGAACATCGCGATCGGCCGCTTCACGGCGCGGCTGACCTGGAACATCTGCTCCAGTTCGTCGCGGCTCGGGCTTTCCAGATCGATCAGGATGACGTCGGGGTCCATCGCATAGACGCGCGCCAGCAGATTGCGGGTCTCGGCGATGCGCTCGACCAACGTAAAACCGGCTTCGCGCAAGCCATCCTCGAGGATGGCGGCGCGGATGGGGCTTTCGTCGACGATCGCGATCTTGAGGTTGGAGTCGCGGGGGCGCGGCACGTTGCCCTGCCCTGGCGGCTCCGACCCTTTACGCGTCTCGCCCAACTCCGATTTCTCCGAATGGCGTCTTTTCATGCATATCCTGACAGAATCCATGCAAATCCCATTCCAAACCGCTGCGGATCGGGACTTGCCGGTTCTTGTAGGTTAACCCAGCTCGGCGCGTCCGTTATTGATCGCGACGACATCGCGTTCAACGACCTTGGCACGGAAACTCACCACTGCGTCGTCTCGCCACAGCTCGGTCCGGATCGTTTCGCCGGGATAGACCGGCGCCGAGAAGCGCCCGGCGATGGATTTGAGCCGCGCCGGTTCGTATCCGCATACCGATTTCAGCAGGGCGTGGCCGGCGACGCCGAAGGTCGCCAGACCATGCAGGATCGGCTTGGGGAATCCCGCGGCTTTGGCCACTGCCGGATCGACATGCAGCGGATTGAGATCGGCAGAGAGACGATAGATCAGCGCGGCTTCAGGACGTGTCGGCAGCTCGCAAACGAGATCGGGTGCGCGCTCTGGAATCGCGTGCACCGGCCGTTGCGGACGCGGCGGGCCGCCGAAGCCGCCATCGCCGCGGCAGAAGGTGGTCTGCACGGTGGTCGCGATCAGGTCGCCGCCGGCTTTGTCGAACAATCTGCGCTCGGAATAGACGATGGCGCCCTTGCCCTCGCCCTTGTCGACGACGTCGAGCACTCGGCTCTTGCTCACTAGGGTGCCGCTGCCGGCAAGTTCCTTGTGCAGCACCACGCTATGTTCGCCGTGGACGAGCTTGACCCAATCGATGCCGGTATCGAGCTCGCGAATCCAGAAGCCGGGCGACGCCAGCACTGCGGCGAGCGTCGGCAGCACCTTCAGATTCTTCTCGTAGACGAACGGCAGTTCATCGTCATTCACCGGGTCGAGACCAAGCCCGACGCCGAGTGCATAGAGGATGCAATCCTTCGCGCCGTAGGTTTGCTCGGCATCGGGAATTTTCAGTGCCAGCAGCTTGTCGTAGTCGATCGCCATGATCAGATCGGATCCCAGCTAAACACATCGCCGGAGCGATCAAGCGGCGTGAGCGAGGGACCGAAGGCGCCTTTCAGCTGCTGGCTGAGCTTTTCCGGCGTCCAGCCATCGGAGCGATGCATCGAGCGGATCGGGCGCGTCTGGTTGAACAGAAACACCTCGTTATTGCGCACCGAGAAGATCTGCCCGGAAATGCCTTCGGCGGCATCCGAGCCAAGATAGACCACCAGCGGCGCGATGGTCTCCGGCGTCATCTGCTGCAACCGTTCGAGCCGCTTCTTCTCGGCATCGGTTTCGGCCGGGATCGAGCCGATCATGCGGCTCCAGGCAAACGGCGCGATGCAGTTCGAGCGAACATTGTAGCGCTGCATGTCGAGCGCGATGCCGCGCGACAGCCCGACGATGCCGAGCTTGGCCGCCATGTAGTTGGCCTGACCGAAATTGCCGATGAGGCCGGAGGTCGAGGTCATGTTGACGATGGCGCCGGAGTTCTGTTCGCGAAAGATGCCCGCCACCGCGTGACACATGTTGAATGAGCCGTGCAGGTGGACGGCGATCACGTCCGACCAGTCCGACCAGCTCATCTTGTGGAAGATGCGGTCGCGCAGGATGCCGGCATTGTTGACGACGATGTCGACGCGGCCGAAGGCATCGAGCGCCGACTTGACGATGAGGTCGCCATTCTGCGGCTCGACGATATTGAGCGTCGAGGCAATCGCCTTGCCGCCACCCTTCTTGATCTCGGCCACCACCTCCTGCGCGGGGCCCGCGTCGCCGCCGGAGCCGTCGAGGCTCGCGCCGATATCGCAAACCACGACGCTGGCGCCTTCTTTCGCCATCAGCAACGACACCGCGCGGCCGATGCCGCGGCCGCCTCCCGTGACAATGGCAACCTTGCCTTCAACAATACCCATGATGACCCCGGCTCTGTCTTTGGGCGCCAGTTAAGCCAACAAAAGCGGTCTGAGGCAACTTGCCGCGACCGGCCCGGTGGGCCAAAATCCACCTTTCCAAGGAAGCTAAAAAAGGAAGCCGGTATGAGCACGAACGCGTCCCTCCGCCACAAGCGCGGCGGCCTGTTTTTCGAGGGTTTCGAGGTCGGCAAGCTGCATGAGCACACGCTGACCCGCACGGTGACGCAGATGGACAACATGTTGTTCTCCAACATGACGCTCAATCCGCAGCCACTGCACATCGACCGTGAATTCTGCACGAAAGAGACCGAGTGGGGTCAGCCGCTGATGAATTCGTTGTTCACGCTCGGCCTAATGATCGGTATTTCGGTCACCGACCTCACCGTCGGCACCACTATTGCCAATCTCGGCATGGTCGACACCAAGTTCCCGCATCCGCTGTTCGAGAATGACACCGTGCACTGCACGACCGAAATCATCGGCAAGCGCGAATCCAAGTCGCGGCCCAATGCCGGCATCGTCGAGCTGCATCACCGCGCCTACAACCAGGACAACAAGCTGGTTGCCGAGTGCCGCCGCCAGGCCTTTATCCTCAAGCGGCCGGTCTAGGCGCCGCGGACCCGATCAATGACGGCGAGTGCGTCTGAAACGCGCTCGCCGTGCCAGACGATGTGCTGATCGGGCCGGACCAGAACGAGCTTGCTGCGATAGGGCGATGCCTCGGTCGGTCCCAGCGGCATAATCTCCAACGGCACACCGCGCTGCCGCGCCGCGTCGGCCAAAGCCGCGACGCCATCCGGTTCGCCGAAGTCGAGCAGCGTGAAGCCCTTGCCCAACGCGTCATAAAGCGAACGGTCCTTGCCGAGCCAGAGATGCGGCGCGCGAGCCCCGGGCCGGTCGACTGGAACGTAATTCTCCGGATCGTTTGGCGGGTTCGGCGTGCCGTCGGGCATGACGATCGGCGAATCTTCGTAACGTTCGCCCAGTTGCAGACCCAAGGTGCGGTACTGCGGTTTGTCCTCGACAACGGCGCGCGCGCCAAGCGCCGCACGGGTCGTGGCTGCCGACTGCGTATCGGCCTCGAAATCCGGCGGCGTTTCCCAGCCGTCCATGACGGCCGCACAGCGAACGCCGAGCTGCGAATTGCACACGCCGATGGGGCGTCTCTCGACTTCGTAACTCGGTGCCAAGTTGGGACCACCCCACCCGTCATGAACGGCCGCGAGCTTCCACGTCAGGTTCATGACGTCGCCGATGCCGGTGTTCATGCCCAGCCCGCCCAGCGGCGTGAACAGATGGGCGGCATCGCCGGCGAGAAATACCGGACCGGACTGATAGTGTTCGGCGACCAGCGCCAAGCCGCCGGTCCACGGGCCACCCGACAGAATTTCAAATTCGACATCCGCGCCGATCGCGTCGCGGATCATCTTCTGCGCATTGACATCACGCCAGTCGATGCCGACGGGCACCGCGTAGTGCACCACCCACTTTTCGCGGCCGTCCTGCGCATAGAACATCGCCCGCATCTGCGGATTGATGATCCAGGTCATGTGCGAGGGCCGGCGGCCGCTAGCGGCCGTCAGACCGGGCGCGCGTATGAAATAGGACAACATGGTGCCGCCCATGAAGGCGCGCGGCACGGCGCCGTCGTCTCCGACCATGCGCAAGCCCAGCGCGCGGCGGACCGTGCTGCTGGCGCCGTCCGCGCCAAGCATGAAACGGGCCCGCACCGTCCGCTGTTCGCCGGACGCGACGTTTTCAATTTCGGCAGTGACGCCGTCGTCACGCGTGGTGAAGGACACAAGCTTCCAGCCGAACATAATCTCCGCTTGCGGGCGGCTTTCGGCGATTGCGCGCAAGGTTTTCTCGAGAACGATCTGGGAGATGGTGGCGGGCACCTCCGGCGTCGGCCAGTCGGCATAGGCGCGCGGCAAGCGGCCTAATTCATAGCCGCAATAGCGCGTCACATAGGCGCTGGCGCGCTCGAGCTCGGCGGGCAGCGCTTCGGACCGCAATTCCCTGGCGATGCCAAGCCTGCGGAAATGCTCCATCGAGCGCGTATTGGTCGTGTTGCATTTTGGATGCGTCGCGGTCTCGACGTTCTCGGTGACGAGAATGTGCGGCACGCCGCGCCAGGACAGATCGATCGAGGCCGACAGCCCGACGGGACCACCGCCGACGATCAGCACAAAAGTTTCTTTTGTCATGTCTTCAAGTCTTTGTGGGTGGCTGGCGGCATCAATCGATCTTGATGTGAGCCGCGTCGGCGATCTCTTTCCAGAGTTTCAGCGAGGCGGCGATCGACGCCTGGAATTGCTCTGGCGTCTCCGTGCTTGCCACCGCGCCAAGCTGTTCCAACGTCGATACGATTTTCTCCGTCTTGAGGGCCGCGGCGATTTCCGAGTGCAGCTTCGCGACGATTGGCGCCGGCGTACCGGCAGGCGCAGCGATGCCGAAAAAGCTGGTGACCACAAATCCGGGTACGCCGGCTTCAATCATTGTCGGCAATTCCGGATAAGTCGCCTGCCGCGTCGCGCTGGTCACGGCCAGCGCGCGCATTGTGCCGGCCGTGATCTGCGGGCGCGACACCGCGACATTATCGATGGCGAAATCGGCCTGACCGGACATCACCGCCGTCATGGCCTCGCCGCCGCTCTTGTACTGAATGAGGGCAAAGTCTGTGCCGGTCTTGATCTTGAACAACTCGCCGCTGAGGTGCGTGATGTTGCCGACGCCAACGGCGGCATAATTGAGTTTGCCTGGATTTGCCTTGGCGTAGGCGACCAGTTCCGCGACGCTTTTGACCGGCAAGCCGGAACGCACGACCAGGATTTGATATGAGTCCATGATCTTGGCGATCGGCGCGAAATCCTTGATCGGATCGTAACCGGCACCTGCCGAAACGGCCGGGATATTCGCCAACGTCGCCGTGTTGCCGACGAACAAGGTGTAACCGTCAGGAGCCGCCGTTGCCACGGCGCGCGCGCCGATGGCGCCACCGGCGCCGCCTTTGTTTTCAATGATGACGGGTTGGCCCAATGTGCTCGACAACGAGCTCGCCACCAGCCTGCCGAGCAGATCGGTCGGGCCTGCGGGGCCGGCCGGAACGACCATCTTGATCACCCGGTTTGGATAAATCTGCGCCTGCGCCGGCACGAGGGAAACGGTGGCGGCGAACAAGGCGCCGAGAAGTTTGAATTTCATCATCTTACTGCGTCCTAATATTTTAGATCAGCGCCGGATACGAGCCACCATCGAGATGCACATTCTGGCCGGACATGAAACCGGCGAAGGCGCTGCAGATGAAGGCGCAAGTGGCGCCGAACTCTTTGGGATCACCAAGCCGTCGCGCGGCGATGGATTCGAGTTGTTTGGCCCGCGCTTCCTCGTAGGTGATGCTCTCGCGCACCATCGCGGCTTTCGCCATCTGGTGCTGGCGGTCGGTGTCGAAGCGTTCCGGCAGCAGATTGTTGAGCGTCACGTTGTAACGCGCGACGTCGAGCGAGATGCCTTTCACGGCAGCACTGAGACCTGCGCGCGCGCCCGACGACAGTGTCATGTGCGGGCGCGGCGTCGTCACCATCGCCGAGGTGATGTTGACGATGCGGCCGAACTTGCGCTCCTTCATGCCGGGCAGCACAGCGCGGATCAGCATCAACGGCGCGATCATGTTGGCTTCGATCGCCGTCATCCATTTGTCGCGGTCGTGATCGGCAAAATTTCCAGGCGCCGGACCGGCATTATTGTTGATGAGAATGTCCGGCGACGGGCACGCCGCGATCAACTTTGCCTGGCCTTCGGCCGTCGTCACATCCGCGGCGACCGCGGTGACGGTGCCGCGCGCGGTCTTGCGCAACTCATCGGCGCTGTTGTCGAGCTTGTCCTGCGTGCGGCCATTGACGATGACGTTGACGCCTTCCAGCGCCAGCGCCCGCGCACAGGCCAATCCCAGCCCCTGACTTGAGCCGCAGACGATGGCCGTGCGGCCTTCAATGCCGAGATTCATGCTTCTTCCCCGTACGTTACCTGCTGTTTCGCCATGCGGTACAATCGTCGATTATATTAGAATATCGACTTGATAATCGATTATTTCTGTTTCACGATCTTTTGGCAATGCCGCCGGCCCACGCAGGCCGAGAGACGGCAAACCCATCGGGACATAGGGAGTGATGTTGATGTCGAGGATTTTCGCAATCGCGCTGCTGGCGCTGGCGGCCTTGGTGCCTGCCACGGTCCATGCGCAGCCGGTCACGCTCAAGCTCGCCTTCTTCGCCTCTGACACCGAGGTCAACTACGCCAAGGCGATCAAGCTCTGGGTCGACGCGATCAATGCCGATCCGAGCGGCGCGGTGAAGATAGAGGCCTATCCGAACGGTGCGCTCGGCAAGGCTCTGCCCGCCCAGCCGCAGATGATCCTCGACGGCGTCGCCGACATCGCCTTCGTCAATCCGGCGCTGGTACCCGGACGCTTCCCGGACGACCAGGTGTTCGAACTGCCCGGTCTCGTCGGCAACATGAAGGAAGGCGTCGCGCTCTATCAGGCGCTGCTCAAGGCCAACCTGCTGCGCGGCTATTCCGACTACGTCGTCGTCGGCTCGTTCATGAACGCCAATGCGCACGTGTTCTCGCGTAAAGCCATCAAGTCGGTCAACGACCTCAAGGGCATGAAGGTGCGCATCAGCGGCGCCGTCATCGGCCAGACGGTGAAGGAACTCGGCGTCGTGCCGGTGCTGATGCCGCCGAACGAAGTCGTCGAGGCCATGGGCCGCGGCACCATCGACGCCACGACCACCGTGCCCGCCGCTGTCGTCGACTTCGGCATCGACCGCGTCACCACCAACGACTACCTGATCCAGCTCGGCACCAATCCCTTCGCCGTGCTGATGAACCGCGCCAAGTACGAGTCGCTGCCGCAGGCCGCGAAGGATCTCATCAACAAGTACTCGCCCGGCATGCTCAACGACACTTACGTCAAGAACCTCAGCGCCTATAACAACGAGGTCATCGAGAAATTCCGCGCCGACACCAAGCGCACGGTGGTGACGCCGGCCGACGCCGATCTGCCGGCGATCAAGGCGGCTTCGGAGAAAGTCACCGCCGACTGGGCGGCGAAAGATCCAAAGAATGCCGAGCTCCTGACCAAGGCGCGCGCTTTGCTCGCCGAGATCCGGGCGAAAAAGTGAAACTGATCGAAAAATTTGTCACCGGCGCGGCGAACGCTCTCGCCGTCGCCGGATTGACGGTGCTTCTGGCGCTCGCGGTCTGCACGCTGTTCGACGGGCTGCTGCGGGCGCTGGCCAACACGCCGCTCGATTTCGTCCGCGAGATCGGCGACCTGGTCGCCGCGATCTGCGGCGCCTGCTGCCTGCCGATCGTGCTGCTGCACAAGAACAACATCGTGCTGCGCACCTTCGAGAACCTTCTGCCGCCGGCCGGCGCACGCATCTTCGACATCTTCGCCGATGTGCTCATGACCGTCGTCATGGCGGCGATGGCGTGGCAATTCTGGCTGTTCGGCATCAAGACCAAGCAGGCAAATGACGTGACCTGGATGATGAACGTGCCGAAGGCGCCGTTCTGGTTCGCGGTCGATGCCATTCTGTGGGTTTGCGTCGCGGTGCAGGCCTTCGTGATGATCCAGACGCTGACCGGCAAATCCGTCCAGCACGATCCGGAGATCCCGCAGTGAGCGCGACCGCCATCGGCGTCACCGGCATCATCGCGCTCTTCGCGCTGGTGTTCCTTCATGTGCCGCTGGCCTTCGGCATGATCGTGGTCGGCATCGTCGCCTTCGCGGTGCAGACCAGTTGGGGACCGGCGCTAACCTTTCTGGCGAACGAGCCGTCGCAGGTGCTCGGCAGTATGGATCTCGCCGCCGTACCGCTGTTCCTTATGATGGGCGCTTTCGTCAATGTTTCCGGCTTTTCCAAGGATCTCTACACCGCCGCCGCCGCCTTGCTCGGCCACCGCCGCGGCGGTCTGTCCTACGCCACCATCGGCGGCAGCGCGGCCTTCGGCGCGATCTGCGGCTCGTCGCCCGCCACAGTCGCGACCTTCACGCGCGTGGCCCTGCCGGAAATGCTGGCACGCAACTACTCGCCGAGCTTTTCCGGCGCGACCATCGCCGCCGGCGGCGCGCTGAAGGCATTGATCCCGCCCTCGCTCAGCATGATTCTGTATTGCGTCGTGGCGCGGACTTACATTTTCGACGTCTTCATCGCCGCGGTGATCCCTGCCCTGATCACCATCGCCGCCAATATCATTGCGATCACACTGGTGGTGCGGTGGAACCCGGCGATTGCACCGGTATTGCAGGAAGTCTCCCGCGCCGAGAAGCTGACCGCGCTATGGCGCGCCGCGCCGGCGATCCTGCTCATTGGCGTCATCTTCGTCGGCCTCTACAGCGGCATCTTCACGGTCAGCGAAGCCGCCTCGGTCGCAGCCGTGGTGTCTTTCGTGTTCGCGCTCATGCGCCGGACCATCACGCCCGACAACTTCGCACGCGGCCTGCGCGACACCGCGCTGACCGCCGGCATGATCTATTTCGTGCTGATCGGCTCATCAGTGTTCACCTATTTCATCAGCCTGGCCAAGATCCCCGAACAGCTCATCGAGATGCTCGGCCACGTCAATCTGCCGCCGCTCGGCATCATCGCGCTGATGCTTGCCGCCTATCTGGTGCTCGGTGCCATCTTCGACGAACTCGCCGCGATGGTCGTGACGCTGCCCTTCGCGCTGCCGATCATCGTGCACTTCGGCTATGACCCGGTGTGGTGGGCGATCATCAACGTCATCATCGTCGAACTTGGCCTGGTGATCCCCCCGATCGGGCTTGTCATTCTCATCCTGCATGCGATGCGGCCCGATATCCCGTTGCACCGGCTCTACAAGAGCATCGTGCCCTTTATCGTAGCGGACCTGTTCGTGCTGGCATTGCTGACGCTGTTTCCGCAACTGGCGCTGTGGTTGCCGACACTATTGAAGGGCTAAAGGGGTTTTCGCATGACACTTCCCGTCACCAATCTCGATCCCGTCTTCCGGATCACCCGCACCAGCCACGTCGTGCTGACGGTGAAAGACCTCGCCGCGAGCAAGAAGTTCTACACCCAGGTGCTGGGGCTGATCGTCAGCGCGGAAGAAGGCGACGCACTTTATCTCCGTGGCGTCGAGGAAGCCTGCCATCACAGCCTGGTGCTGCGCAAAGGCAGCGAGCCGTCCTGCGTACGGCTCGGCATGCGCATGCTGACCGACAACGACCTCAAGCGCGGCAAGGACTGGTTCGACGCCAAGGGCTGCAAAACGGCCTGGGCCGACGTGCCGAACCAAGGCCTCACGCTGCACGTCACCGATCCGGTCGGCACGCCGATGGAATTCTGCGCCACCATGCCGGTGATGCCGCGCAAGATCACCGCCTTCACCGAGCACCGTGGCGGCTGCGCGCTACGGCTCGATCACTACCAAGTGCTGACCACCGACGTGCGCAAGGCCTGCGAGTTCTACATGGAAGCGGGCTTCCACCTGACCGAATACATCGCGCCGAAGGGTACGCACGATCTGCGTGGCGTGTTCCTGCAGCGCAAAGGCAATCCGCACGATATCGTCTTCTTCAACGGCACCGGCCCGCGGCTGCATCACTTCGCGTTCCTCGCCGCCGAAGGCCAGCAATTGCTGAAAGCTTGCGACGTCGCCGGCGAACTTGGATACGGCAGCAAAGTCGAGCGCGGACCGGGCCGCCACGGACCCGGCCACGCAATGTTCGTCTACTTCCGCGATCCGGACGGCCATCGCGTCGAGCTGTTCAACACGCATTATCAGACGATGGACATCGAGAACGAGCCGGTTGGCTGGGATCCCACCGATCACACTGTGTCGTTCCCGTGGGGCATGCCCGCCCGCGCCGCCTGGTTCGAGGAAGCCACCGATTTCGCTGGTGCTTCCGTGAGCGAGCCAATAGTGAAGCCCACGCCCATGACCTTGGAGAAATATCTCTCCAAGCCGAGCCATTAAGGTGCGCGCTGTGCCAGCTCTCGAAATCGTCGACACAGAAGACCGCAAGGAAACGCTGGCGTCGGCCGTCTACGACCGGCTGCGGCAGGCCATCATCACGGTTGCGATCGCGCCGGGCGAGAAACTCAACATCCGCTCGCTGTGCGACCGTTTCGGCGTGGGGTTAAGCCCGATGCGCGAGGCGCTCAGCCGCCTGTCGAGCGAAGGCTTAGTGACGCAGATCGACCATCGTGGCTTCGCGGTAACGGGCCTCAGCGAGGAAGATCTGATCGATCTGACACGTGCCCGATCGTGGCTCAATGAACTGGCGATCCGTAATTCAATCGCCAATGGCGATGCGGCCTGGGAGGAAAACGTGGTGCTGTGCTTCCACCGGCTGTCGCGCACGCCACGCTTCGAACCGGGCAGCGAGGATACCCGCAGCGCGAAGTGGGAACTGGCGCACCGAAAATTCCACTCCAGCCTCATCGCCGCTTCCGGCTCGAGCCGGATCGAGCAGTATTGCGAGCATCTGTTCGACAGTTCGGAGCGTTACCGCCACGTCGGCCGCAAGGCCGGCATCAAGGGCGAGAACCGCGACAGCGAACACAAGGCGCTGATGGAAGCCGTCGTGGCGCGCGACGCCGAGGCCGCCGCCAAACTCATCAAGGCGCATTTCGAGCACACCGCCGAGCTGGTGCGCAAAGTGCTGCACGACCGCGCGCTCTAGTCTTCTGCCGGATTGAATAATGCCGCCGAACAAAGCCGCCCTCTATGACGTTGCCATCGTCGGCTATGGACCGGTCGGGGCGACGTTTGCGAACCTGCTGGCAAAGTACGGCCTAAGGATTCTCGTCGTCGAGCAGGCGGCCGGCATCTACGACAAGCCGCGCGCCATCACCATCGACCACGAAGTGCTGCGCGTGTTCCAGGCCTGCGGGCTTGCCGACACCATCGCCAAGCACACCGTGCCGCATCCGGGCACACATTATCTCGGCGTCGACAAGCAGATCATCAAGATATTCGATCCGATGCCGCCGCCTTTTCCGCTGGGCTGGACGCCGACCGCGACCTTCGTGCAGCCGGAGTTCGAGACGGCGCTACGCGCGAAGTTCGCCACCTATGACAAGGCCGATGTGTTTCTGTCGATGCAGGCCGTTGACGTCACGCAGGATAACGATGGCGTCGCATTGACCGTCAAGGACGAGAGCGGCGCGCAGCGTATTTTGCGCGCGCGTTATCTGGTCGGCTGCGACGGCGCCAACAGCTTCGTCCGCAAGAAACTCGACATTGTCTTCGACGATCTCGCCTTCGACGAATGGTGGATGGTGGTCGATGCGCTTGACCATCACGCCACCGAGCGGCCGCAGAAATGCTTCCAGTATTGCTGGCCGTCGCGGCCCGGCACCTTTCTGCCAGGACCCGGCGCGCTGCGACGCTGGGAGATCAAGATCCTGCCCGGCGAGGACCCGGCGACGTTCGGCGAACGCGACAACGTGCTGAAGGTGCTGAAAGCCTTTACCGATCCCTCGAAGCTCGAAATCTGGCGCTCGGCCGTCTACCGCTTTCACGCGCTGCTGGCGCAAAGCTGGCAATCGGGCCGTATTTTGTTGATGGGCGACGCGGTGCACCAGACGCCGCCGTTTCTCGGCCAGGGCCTGTCGGCGGGCGTGCGCGATGCGGTCAATCTCGCCTGGAAGCTGGCGCTGGTGCTGCGCGGCGATGCCGCGCCTTCGATCCTCGAAACCTATGCCGAGGAGCGCAAGCCGCATGTCAGCGCGCTGGTAACATTGGCGAAGGAATTCGGCCTGATCATCGGCGAGCTCGATCCAGTCAGGGCGGAAGCCCGCGATAACAAGCTGCGCGCCGAGCTGCAATCGGGAGAGGCGCAGACCAACCGGCAAAAATTCATACCCGATCTTGTAGGTGGCCTGATTGCAAAGGGCGCTCCAGCGGCCGGCACCCTGTTCCCGCAGCCCGATATTGCGACCCTGAACGGCGAGGTCCGGCTCGACAACCTCCTGAAGCCTGAATTCACGATCGCAGCAGCGTCATCCATCGCGCTGAATGCGCTGACGCCGGAATCGCTGGCGATCTGGAACCGCCTGCGCGGCCAGCGCGTCGTCGTCAGAGAGACGAAAACACTGTTTTCCGACTGGCTCGATCGGTACAACATCACCGCCGCTATCGTGCGCCCCGACCGCACCGTGTTCGGCGGCGCGCGCACGGCCGGCGAACTCAATGCGCTGATCGCGGCGCTCGCCGCACAGCTCAAGCCCTAATCACTTCGGGATAACTGCCGTCGCCTCGATCTCGACCTTGGCGCCGTCCTCGATCAGGCCGGCGACCACAACGGCCGACATGGCCGGGAAATGGCGGCCGAGGACGCGGCGATAGGCTTCGCCGACCTCCCTCTGCCGCGCCATGTATTCCTTCTTGTCGGTCAGATACCAGGTCATGCGCACAATGTGCTGAGGGCCGCCGCCCGCTTCCGCCAGCACCGCAACGATGTTGCTGAGCGCCTGCCCAACCTGGGCGACGAAATCGTCGCTGACGAATTTGGCGTCCGCGGTCCAGCCGATCTGACCGGCGATGAAGACCTGTTTGCCCACCGCCGCGATGCCGTTGGCGTAGCCTTTCGGCGCCAGCCAGTTTTTCGGCTGCAGGATGGTGAAATGATTGTCGGTCATGGGTTCAATGGTCCCGGAGGCGGAAGCGCTGGATCTTGCCGGTCTGCGTCTTCGGCAAAGCGTCGACGAAAGTCACAGCGCGCGGATATTTGAACGGCGCAATCGTCGCCTTGACGTGATCCTGCAGCCGCTTGACGCAGTCGGCGTCGGCGGTGACGCCGGCGCGCAACACAACGAAGGCGGAGACGATCTGGCCGCGCTCGACATCCGGCGCGCTGACCACCGCGCATTCGGCGACTTCGGCATGCGCCAGCAGCGCCGCCTCAACCTCAGGCCCGGCGATATTGTAACCGGACGAGACAATGACATCGTCGACGCGGGCGATGAAGTGATAGCGGCCGTTTTCGTCCTGCATGAAAGTGTCGCCGGTCAGGTTCCAGCCGTCGTGGACGTAGGCCTGCTGGCGTTTGTCGGCGAGATAGCGGCAGCCCGTGGGGCCACGAATGGCAAGAAGCCCGATGCCACCTCGCGGAACGTCTTTCATGTTCTCGTCGACGATCTTAGCTTCGTAGCCGCCGACCGGCCGTCCGGTCGCGCCGGGTACGGCGTCGCCGATGCGGTTGGTGATGAAGATGTGCAGCATCTCAGTTGAGCCAATGCCGTCGAGGATCGGCGTGCCGGTCTTGCGCGTCCATTCCTCGAACACCGGCGCCGGCAGCGTTTCGCCCGCCGACACCGCGATGCGCAACGACGACAGGTTGGCGCCCTTGTCCATCGCCGCCATCATGGCGCGATAGGCGGTCGGCGCGGTGAAACAGATCGTCGCCTTATAAGTCTCGATGATCTGGATCATGTTAGCCGGCGAGGCCGTTTCCAGCAGCGTCGCGGTGGCGCCGAAGCGCAACGGGAAAATCGCCAGGCCGCCAAGGCCGAATGTAAAAGCCAATGGCGGCGAACCGACAAAGACATCGTCCGGTGTCACGCCCAGCACTTCGCGTGCATAACCGTCTGCAATCATCAGCAGATCGCGATGGAAATGCATGGTCGCCTTCGGCTCGCCGGTTGTGCCCGAGGTGAAGCCAAGCAATGCGACGTCATCGCGGCCGGTTTTAACCGCGTTGAACTTCACCGGCTTGTCGAGCGCGACGCGGTCCAGCTCGGCGTCGTGGTTCGATGTGCCGTCGAAATTGACCACCTGCTTAAGGAAGCGGCTGGTCTTGGCGCAGGCGATCAACTCGTCGGCGATGCGGCTGTCGCACAGCGCAAGACTGATCTCGGCCTTGTCGACAATCTTGGTCAGTTCCCCGGCGCGCAGCATCGGCATCGTATTGACGACCACGCCGCCGGCCTTGGTCACCGCGAGCCAGGCCGCGACCAGCGCCGGATTGTTGCCGGAGCGGATCAGCACGCGGTTGCCAGGCTTGAGGCCGTAATTGTCGACCAGCGCATTGGCCAGTTTGTTCGACCAGTCGGTCAATTCCTTGTAGGTGCGCCGGCGGCCATTGCCGATCAGCGCCACGCGGTCGCCGAAGCCGCGCTCGACATTCTTGTCGGTGAGTTCGACCGCGGCGTTGAGATAATCCGGATACTGGAATTCCGGCCGGTCCATCGGTAAAGCCGGCCACAGATCGGCGGGCGGCAGGTTGTCGCGCGTGAACGTGTCGGTGTGCGCAGATGGGCCGAGAGTAAGGGTTGCCATGTTACTGCCTCGTGGTCCCGGCAAGGACTGAGCGAGCGATGACGATTTTCTGCACATCCGATGCGCCTTCGTAGATGCGCAGGGCGCGGATTTCGCGGTAGAGCGTTTCGACGGGATGGCCGGAGCGCACGCCATCGCCACCGTGAATTTGCACCGCCGCGTCGATGACGCGCTGCCCCGCTTCGGTGGCGAACAATTTGGCCATCGCGGCTTCGCGGGTGACACGCGCCGCGCCTTGATCCTTGGTCCAGGCGGCGCGATAGATCAGCAAGGCCGCAGCGTCGATCTCAACCGCCATATCGGCGATGTGGCCCTGCACCATCTGCAAATCGCCAAGCGGCGCGCCGAACAGGTTGCGGCTGCCGGCACGTTTGACGGTTTCGTCCATGGCGCGGCGGGCAAAACCCAGCGCCGCGGCGCCGACCGTGGTGCGGAAGACGTCGAGCGTCGCCATCGCGATCTTGAAGCCGTCGCCGGCGTTGCCGATCAGCGCATCGGCGTTGACGCGGCATTTGTCGAACTTGAGCCGCGCCAACGGATGCGGCGCGATGACGTCGATACGTTCGGGCACCGACAGGCCGGGATTGCCGCCTTCGACAATGAAAGCCGACAGACCGCGTGCGCCCGGCGCTTCGCCGGTGCGGGTGAACACAACATAGACGTCGGCGATGCCACCGTTCGAGATCCAGGACTTCTCGCCGTCGATGACGTAGCCGTTGCCGTCGCGTTTAGCGCTCGAGGTGATATTGGCGACATCCGAGCCCGACGCCGCTTCGGTCAGTGCGAAAGCGGCGATGGCCTTGCCACTGCGAGTTTTCGGCAGCCATGTCTTGCGCTGTTCTGGTGAGCCAAACAGCGAAATCGGTCCGGCGCCGAGGCCCTGCATGGCAAAAGCAAAATCGGCAAGCCCGGCATGACGGGCAAGAATTTCCCGCGCCAGCGCCAGCGTGCGCACGTCGATTTTTTCGGTCTCGGCGGCGCCGGGCGCCGTGTGCTGCAGCCAGCCGTCCTTACCGAGCGCAGCGACGAGCTTGCGGCAGGCCGTGTCGACATCGTGATGATCGATGTTCGCGAGATTGGCGACCGCCCACGCCTCAAGCTTTGCCGCAAAAGTGCGGTGGCGATCCTCGAAAAACGGCCAATTGAGGAATGAAGCGTCCGGCATCATCAATCTCCGGCGAATTTCGGACGCGTCTTGGCGACGAAGGCGTCATAGGCGCGGCGGAAATCCTTCGTCTGCATGCAGATCGCCTGCGCCTGTGCTTCGGCCTCGATGGCCTGATCGAGCGTCATCGACCATTCCTGCGCCAGCATGGTCTTCGTCATCATGTGCGCAAAGGTCGGGCCTTCGGCGAGTTGCTGCGCGAAAGCGAGCGCATCGGCTTCAAGTTTTTCGGGCGCAATCAGGCGGCTGTAAAAGCCCCAGCGCTCGCCCTCCTCCGCGGTCATGACCCGACCGGAGAAGAGTAGTTCGGCGGCGCGGCTCTGACCAATGACGCGCGGCAGCATGGCGCAGGCGCCCATGTCGCAGCCGGCCAGACCCACGCGCGTGAATAGAAAGGCGGTTTTAGCTGCCGGCGCGGCAAAGCGCATGTCGGAAAACAGCGCGATCATGGCGCCGGCACCGACGCAGACGCCGTCGACCGCGGCGATAATCGGCTGCGGACAGGCGCGCATGGCCTTCATCAGGTCGCCGGTCATCCGTGTGAAGGCCAGCAGGCCCTTCATGTCCTTGTCGAGCAGCGGGCCGATGATGTCGTGCACATCGCCGCCCGAACAGAAATTGCCGCCATTCGAACCGAACACCACCGCGTTGATATCGTCGGCCTCGGCAAGTGCGCGAAAGGTGTCGCGCAACTCGGCGTAGGATTCGAACGTCATCGGGTTTTTGCGCTCAGGACCACGCAGCGTGATGAGCGCGACGGTGCCTTCGACCTTCCAATTGAAGGATGACGGTTTGAAATCTTTCATTTTCATTTGTCTTCTCCCCGTGCGCGTATCGCCAAGGCTTCCAATTGCGGGATCATGTCGTCCGCCTCGCCGGCGCCGATATCCGCCAGCAGCGCATCGATCCAGATCTCATGCGCTTTCGCCATGCCGGCGAAATGCGCCACACCTTTTGGTGTCAGGCGAACAATGTAGGAACGGCGATCAGTGGCCGGCGCCTGGCGCAATACCAGTTTTTCCGCGGCGAGACGGTCGATGATGCCGGTGACGTTGCCGTTCGATACCATCAGCGAGCGCGACAGCTCGGTCATGCTCATGCCGTCTTCCTTGCGGGCCAGCGCGGCCATGACGTCGAACTGCGGCAGCGTGACGTCGAATTCCTTGCGCAGGCGCTCGCGCAATTCAGATTCGATGCCGCGCGTGGCGCGCAGCAGCCGGAGCCACAGCCGCAGCCGTTGCTTACTTACCGGCCGTGGCGCACCGCGCGCTTTGTCGGCAACTGTCATGTCGTGGCTCCCGTGATTTCGATCGCCTGGCCGTTGATCGATGCGCTCGACGGCAGACAGAGCCGCAGCACGCTTTGCGCGACCTCTTCCGGCGTGATCAGGCGGCCGTTTTCATTGTCTTTCGCCAGTTCGCGGCGGGCATCTTCGACTGAGCGGCCGGTCTTGGCCGCGATCTTATCGGCGGCGGCGGCGAGCAAAGGCGTGTCTGTAAAGCCCGGACAAACCGCGTTGACAGTGACGCCGGTACTCGCCAGTTCGACGCCCAGCGCCCGCGCCAGGCCGACGACGCCATGCTTGGCGGCGACATAGGCGGCGACGTAAGGATAGCCCTTGAGGCCGGCGGTCGAGGCGATGAACACGATGCGACGTGGACCGTCGGACTTGCGCGTGACGTCAGCGAGCGCCGCCTGCA
The DNA here is from genome assembly GCA_903885555.1 of uncultured Hyphomicrobiales bacterium. Lineage (GTDB taxonomy): Bacteria > Pseudomonadota > Alphaproteobacteria > Rhizobiales > Xanthobacteraceae > Pseudolabrys. The sequence continues at coordinate 4,193 of CAISIV010000021.1, read as the reverse complement.
CGGTAAAGAAGGCCCCGGTCAGATTGACGCCGATAGTCTCCTGCCATTGCTGCGGTGTGATCTTGCCCGCCGGCGCGCTGGACGCCGCACCGGCATTGGCAATGACGATATCGATCGGGCCATGCGCCGCGCGTGCTGCGGCCACCATCGCGAGGCAGTCTTCATTCTTTGTAATGTCGGCAACAATCGCCGTCGCTTTTGGCAGGCTGGCAGCCACCTCATCGAGCGGCGCCTTGCGGCGGCCGGCAATCGAGATTGTGGCGCCCTCAGCCGCCAGCGCGCGGGCAATGGCCGCGCCGATACCGGTGCCGCCGCCCGTGATCAGCGCATGCGTGCCATCAAGCGCGCCCATCACACCTTCCCTGTCATGACATCGGGACGCGACTTGAGACGGTGCAGTTGATCGCGGCCCGGCCAATAAGGCTTCGGCCACGCCGTGCCTTCATAATGCGCGTCGGCGCCGGCGTGTAGCGTCCAATAGGGATTGGCGAGATGCGGCCGCGCCAGACAGACGAGATCGGCCCTGCCAGCCATCAAGATCGAATTGACCTGATCGGCATCGTAAATATTGCCGACCGCCAGCGTGGCGACGCCGACTTCATTGCGGATGCGATCCGAGAACGGCGTTTGGAACATGCGGCCGTAAACCGGCTTCGACAATTTCGACGTTTGCCCCGCCGAAACATCGATCAGATCGACACCGGCCTCGACCAGCAGCGCCGAAATCTGGACGGCGTCCTGCGGCGTGATGCCGTCCGGCCCGACCCAGTCGTTGGCAGAGATGCGCACCGAAATCGGCTTGTCGTCCGGCCACACTTTGCGGACTGCGTGAAAGACTTCGAGCGGGAAACGCATGCGGTTTTCAAGACTGCCGCCGTAGTCATCGGCACGCTTGTTGGTGAGCGGCGTGATGAAGGCCGACATCAGGTAACCGTGCGCATAGTGCAGTTCGAGCCAGTCGAAGCCGATGCGCTTCGCCGCTTCAGCCGCGCGCACGAAATCGTCGCGCACTGTGTCCATGTCGGCGCGCGTCATTTCACGCGGCGTCTGGTTATTGGCGCTCCAGGCCACCGGCGACGGCGCGAGAATTTCCCAGTTACCGGACGTAAGCGGCGCATCCATGGTTTCCCAGCCGAGCTGGGTCGAACCCTTGGCCCCGGAATGGCCGAGCTGGATCGCGATCTTGGCGTCGGTTTCGGCGTGGATGAAATCGACGATGCGCTTCCAGGCCTTTTCCTGCGCGTCGTCATAAAGCCCGGTGCAGCCGGGTGTAATACGGCCTTCCGGCGAAACGCAGGTCATCTCGGTGAAAACGAGCCCGGCGCCACCTTTGGCGCGCTCAGCGTAGTGCACGAAATGCCAGTCGCCGGGCACGCCGTCGACCGCGCGATATTGCGCCATTGGCGACACCACCACACGATTGGCGAGTTCTATCCCGCGCACGCGCAGCGGCACGAACATCGGCGGCTTCGAGGCTTTCGGCACCTGACCGGTCGCTTTGGTTTCAAACCACATCTCGGCGGCGGCCAGCCAATCGTGATCGCGCGCGCGCAGGTTTTCGTGGCTGATGCGCTGCGAGCGGGTCAGCAGCGAATAATTGAACTGCACCGGATCGAGATTGAGGTAACGCTCGACGTCCTCGAACCATTCGGTCGAATTGCGCGCGGCGTTCTGCAGGCGCAGCACTTCCAGACGCCGCTCGTCCTCGTAGCGCGCGAAGGCCGCCTGCATCTTCGGCTCGCTGTGCAGGTAATTCGCCAGCGCAATGGCGCTTTCCAGCGCCAGCTTCGAGCCTGAGCCGACCGAGAAATGCGCTGTCGCGGCAGAGTCGCCAAGCAGTACGACATTGCCGGTGCTCCAGCGTTCGCACAGCACGCGATTAAAGTTGAGCCAGGCCGAGCCGCGCAAGTGCTTGGCGTTCGACATCAGCGCATTGCCGTTAAGATATTGCGCGAAGATCTTCTCGCAGGCGGCGATGGTGTCTTCGGCCGACATCGTGTCGAAGCCGGCCTTGCGCCAGGTCGTTTCCGAAAATTCGACGATGAAGGTCGCGGTGTCGGCATCGAACTGATAGGCGTGCGCCCAGATCCAGCCGTGCGGCGTTTCCTCGAAGATGAAGGTGAAGGCCTTGTCGAACTTCTGATGCGTGCCGAGCCAGATATATTTGCAGGCGCGCACGTCGATATCCGGTTTGAAGATCAATGCGTGTGCCGCACGCACCCGGGAGTTCACGCCATCGGCGCCGACGATCAGATCGTAGTCCCGATAGTCTTCGAGGCTTTTGGCTTCGGTCTCGAAGCGCAATTCGACGCCGAGTTCGCGGGCACGGGCTTGCAGGATGTTCAGAAGGCGCTGGCGTCCAATGCCGGAAAAGCCGTGGCCGCCGGAGCGCATCACCGCGCCGCGATAATGCACGGCGACGTCATCCCAATAGACGAATGAGGCGCGGATCGCCGCGGCGCTGACGGGGTCGTTGGCTTCGAGATTGCCGAGCGTCTCCTCGGACAGCACCACACCCCAGCCGAAAGTATCGTCGGGTTTGTTGCGTTCGACGACGAGAATTTCGTGCGACGGGTCGCGCAATTTCATCGAAATTGCGAAATTGAGCCCGCCGGGGCCGCCGCCAAGAACTGCCGCACGCATTCGCCGGCTCCATCGTCGATGGTCAGACCGGCAGTCTGCGGTGCGTCCGGGGTATTAGCAACATAAATATTTTAGACTTAAAGTATTTTTCGCATCAACCGCCGCTTTTAACCGCCCTGCTCAACCATGATTACAAGGGCGGGTTGCCCGGGAACCGCCGCAATGTAATGAATTTTGGCAGTGAATTTTACCATGTTCCTCTCGAGTATCGCGTCATGAAGGCGATCATTGTCGGCGGCGGCGTCGGCGGACTGACCACGGCGCTGATGCTCCACGCCCGCGGCATCGACTGCGAGGTTTTCGAGCAGGCCGACAGCATTCGCGAGCTTGGCGTCGGCATCAACACGCTGCCCCATGCGATCCGTGAACTCAAAGATCTGGGGCTGCTGGAGCGGCTCGATGCGGTCGCCATCCGCACCCACGAATTGTTCTACGCCAACCGCTTCGGCCAGACGGTCTGGCACGAATTGCGCGGGCTCGACGCCGGCTTCGACGTGCCGCAATTCTCGATTCATCGGGGCAAGCTGCAGAACGTCATCTATCAGGCCGTGCGCGCCCGGCTCGGCGAAACGCGGGTGCATCCCGGCCACCGGCTTGGCGCCTTCCAGCAAGATGAAACCGGCGTCACCGCTTATTTCTTCGACCGCACCGGCTCGCATATCCGCACCGCACAGGGCGACGTCCTGATCGGCGCCGACGGCATTCATTCGCTGGTGCGCGAGAAGCTGTTTCCCAATGAAGGCCCGGCGCACTGGAACGGCACTATGTTGTGGCGCGGCGCGGTCGACTGGCCACAATTCATGACCGGCCGCTCCATGATCATCGCCGGCGGCATGGAAGCGAAATTCGTGCTCTATCCGATCGCGGCCGGCTCCGCGCCGGACCGCCGCCTGACCAACTGGGCAGTGATGGCGAAGGTCTCGGCCGGCGGCGTGCCGCCGCGCAAGGAAGACTGGTCGCGTCCCGGCCGCTGGGACGATCTGCGGCCGCATTTGCAGCGTTTCCGCCTGCCTTATGTCGACGTCGGCCATCTCATCGAGGCCACCGGCGAGTTCTGGGAATATCCGCTGTGCGACCGCGATCCGCTGCCGCGCTGGTCGCATGGCCGCGTCACGCTGCTCGGCGACGCCGCGCATCCGATGTATCCGGTCGGCTCCAACGGCGCGTCGCAGGCCATTCTCGATGCACGCTGCCTCGCCGACCGCCTGGTCAGCGCCGACAATCCGATGCACGCGCTGTGGGCCTACGAGCAGGAACGCCTGCCGATGACGGCGCAGATCGTGCGCATGAACCGCAAGGGCGGGCCGGAAGGCGTTATCGACGCGGTCGAGAACCTGGCGCCCGACGGCTTCGACAATATCGACAAAGTGCTGAGCTACGACCAGCGCATGGCGATCGTGCGCGGTTATGCCTCGACGGCGGGATTCGTGCAGAGCCAGGTGAATAAGGGGAAGTAGAGTTATCCCTCCCCTGAAAGGGGAGGGTCGGCGCGTAGCGCCGGGGTGGGGTCATCTCACTACGGAGAGCACTCCCCCACCCGGCTCGCTTAC
>CAISIV010000020.1 GCA_903885555.1 uncultured Hyphomicrobiales bacterium | reverse complement strand
GGCCGCTTGCGCCCCAGAGCTTCTCGGCGGCCATCTGCAGCATGATGGCGTGGACCGACACCTTCAGTGTCGTCACCGCGATGCGATCGTTCTCGCCAAGGTCGGCGATCGATTTGACGTTGGGGTTGCGGGTCAACAATTTGAGAGGAAGCGCCGAGACGGCGCCGATGCCTCGCACGGAGAGCGGCGTGCCCTTGGCCTTGGCCCACAAGGTGATGAACACGGTCGAACCGGCGCTGACGATGTCGAGCGAGCCCGACAGTAAGCCTTCGTTCATCGGATTGCCGCCCGGGAATTGACGCCAGGTCACCTTGGTCGAGGGCAGGCCGTTCGCGGCTAGGTGCTTCTCGAGCAGCTGCTTCTTTTCTACGATCGTCATCGGCAGCGTGCCGATACCGAATTGCGTGGCCATGCGCAGTTCGCTGACCTCGGCGCGAGACACCGATGCCAGCAGCGGTGACACCAGCACGGCGGCAGACAGAACCGCGGCGTGAATCTTGAGCTTCATCGCTTCCTCCATGTGTTCGGGCGACACTCACCTGAGCGCCGCATCCGCATTCGGAGGCTTGATGCCTCTCTCTCGTTAGATCGTCGGGTCTTGAATTCGTTATGCCGCGGCGGCGCGCAGGTCCTGCCGCAGCATCTGCATCAGTTCGCGTACCGAGCCGAGATTTTCCAGGCTGGTCACGCTCGCAATAACGCGATCGGCGGCCGACGGGGAAATCCTGCCTTTGGCATAGGTGCGCAGCTTTGCTTCGATTTGCGCACGCGTCATCGGGTTCTCGTAGGAGCCGCGCGGGAATTCGCAGCGCTTGCTGATTTTGGTGCCGTCCTTGAGCTCGACTTCAACAGTCGCCTGGACGTCCTTGAGCCTTTCGTCGGCCTGGATGTCGATCAGTTCAGCCGCGGCTTTGCGGATCTCCGGATCGTCGTAGCGTTCGGGCAGGAATTGCTCGAGCGTCAGCACGTGATCCTGGATGATGATCGCGGCGGTATAATGCGCCGAGATCAGCGCGTCGAACTTCGCTTTATATTTTGACAGCTTGCCGTGGAGATTGAACACGACCGGCGCCAGGCCGATCTTGATGCTCTTGATGTCCTTGAGCTTGAACGGCTTCTGCTCCAGCGCGTCGAACAGCGCGGTGTTCATACCCTGGATCGACGACGCCGACGGCCACAGCCGCAGCGCTATCTGCTCGAGTTCCCAGCGCTTGCCGAGATCCTTGGTCACTTCCTCCGGTTTGCCGCCGTTGGAGAAGGTGTTGAACAGGCCGCCGTCCTTGTGGGTGAGGAATTCGCGGGTGGCGAGGAAATCCTGCTCGGCGAGCAATGCCGCCATCAGGCCCGACAACGCACCGCGGCATTGATGGAATTTAACCGTCGGCGTGCCCCATGCGGCAAAGGTGCCGCCGGCCTGGCTGCCGGCAAGTCCAAACGCGCGTGCCATCGCTTCGGGATTGAGCTTGATGAGTTTGCCGGCCGCAGCGGCCGATCCAAATGCGCCGAACACGCCCGGACCGTGATAGCCGCGCGCACGGAACGCCGGGTAGTCCGACGCAACGCCAACGCGGGTCGTGACTTCAAAACCGGCGGCCAAAGCAACCAGCAGGTCGCGGCCCGAAAGACTATCGCGCTCCGCGATGAGCAGCGCGGGCGGTACAACTTCCGGTGTCACATGCGTGAGCGTCGAACGATGGATGTCGCACATTGTAACAGCCGTGATGAGATAGCCGTTGAGCATGGTCGCACCGGCCAGCGACAGTTTGTCGCCACCGATCACGGAGCTTTCCGATGACGCGGCGATCGCGCCGGCAAAGCGTGACACCTGCCCGGTTTCCTCGCCGGCCTGTCCCGCCAGGGCGCAGGCCAGCGTATCCAGCAGCACGTCTTTGCACTTTTCGCGCACGTTCGCGGGGATATCGTCGTAGCCCAGCGTCGATACAAAGCGGGCAAGTTGTTCGGTTGAAGATTCGCTCATCGTATCCTCCGCGTGCACTCGTTACCTTGGCCGCTCATGGTGGCGGTCCTTTTTAGACTCTTGCGCGCCCTCAGATGAAGGCAAGCGCGCGCTCATTTCGTCTCACACTATTATGTGCCGTTTTACATTGTGGCAATATCAAATATGGTAGCCCATCACGACCGACCCCAGCCACGACAGCTTTTACAAACGAACCCGGCAGCGGTTCGAAAACTTCAAGTGAGGATTCATGCGTCGTTTGCTTCCCGTCCTGCTCGCACTTGCCGCGCTCGGCGCCACCGCCATCTCGCCGGTTCAGGCCGCGGACGACTATCCGAACCGGCCGATCCGGCTCGCGGTCGGCTTTGCACCGGGCGGCGCCACCGACGTCGTCGCACGCCTGCTGACGGGCGCACTCGGCCAGGAACTTGGGCAACCGATCTTCGTCGAGAACATTTCCGGCGCGAGCGGCCTGCTGGCCTGGCGCAACATCGCGGCGGCCGCGCCCGATGGCTACAGCCTGCTGATGGCGGAAAACGCGATTGCGATCCGCCCGGGCTTCAAGGACATGACGCCGACGTTCGATCCGCTCACCCAGCTTGAGCCGGTCGCCGCGGTGGCACACTCGCCGCTCGCACTCGTCGTTGCTGAGAAAGTACCCGCCAACACGGTTGCCGAATTGATCGCGCTGTCGCGCAAGACCGAGAAGAAACTGGACTACGCTTCGGCCGGCAACGGCTCGGTCGCGCAACTGGTCTGGGAAGTCGTCAAAGACGGCGCCAAGATTGACGCGGTCGATGTGCCCTATCGCGGTGGCGGGCCAGCCATGGCCGCCATCATTTCGAACCAGGTCGATATCGTGATGGCGTCCACCCAAGTTGCACAGCCGCAGGTCGAGAGTGGCCGCCTCAAAGCGCTCGCCGTCACCAGCAAGACGCGTTCGCCCGCCCTGCCCAAGGTGCCGACACTGGCCGAAGCCGGCGTCAAGCACGCCGATGTCGACCTACAATTCTGGTTTGCCGTGTTCGCGCCCAAAGGCATCCCGGAGCCGATCCGCGCCAAGATCGAGAAGGCTATCGAACGCACGATGGCCTCGCCCGCCGTCAAGGAGAAACTCGCCGGTCTCGATATCACCGCCGATTTTGGCAACGGTGCTGTGCTCGAAAAGCAGCTTGCGAACGAGATCAAGAACTGGAAGACCTTCATCGAAGATAAAGGCCTGAAGTCGCAGTAGGCTTCGCGCTCTCTTCCAACTCACCTCCACCGACACTTATCGAAGGCATTTCCCCATGGCTGCTGCTGGTCCCTGGATCAATCACTTTGGCGAAAACTTTCTCTGGTCGAACGCAATCCTGATTCTCAAGGGCATGGCGCCGTATGGCGTCGTGTCGCTTGAGGAAATGGACCGCGTCGCCGAGAAGCTGCGGCCGCGCTGGGCGGAAGCCGATCGCGGCAAGGCATGGTTCGAGGAATGGCGCGCCATGGCCGACTTGATTGAGAAGCGCGGTGACGACGCGCTGGCCAAGGGCCACAAGATCACCGCCGGCGACTATTACCTGCGCGCCGGCATCTACCACTACAATGCCGAACGCTTCATCCAGCCGGGTCCCGAGAAGAAAGCGCAATGCGCGATCGCCTATAAGGTCTGGCATCAAGGCATCAAGCTGCGTCAACCGAACGTGGAATTCGTCGAAGTGCCCTACGAAGGCACCACGCTGCCGGCGCTGTTCATGAAGGCGCCGGGCGACGG
>CAISIV010000019.1 GCA_903885555.1 uncultured Hyphomicrobiales bacterium | reverse complement strand
CGGCCGCGCGCGATCGACCACACCGAGTCCGACAATTCCTCGGCGCGGGTGACGCCGCCCAGCGCCTTGATGTCTTCTTCCGCAACTTCGACGATGACGTCAGCGATATCGTCGAAGGTGATGACGCCGACCAGCCGCTCGTCGGCATCGACCACCGGGGCCGCGACCAGATCGTAGCGCTGGAACAGGCGGGCCACCTCCTCCTGATCTTGGTCGGCCCGCACGCGGCGTCGCTCGGCCTCCATCAGATCGGCGATCGGCACCGGACGCTTGCTGCGCGACAGCCGGTCGAGCGGCACGGCGCCGAGGAAGCGGCCGGCATCGTCCACCACATAGAGTTCGTAGAAGCGTTCCGGCTGTTCGGCGGTCTCGCGCATGTAGTCGATCGCCTGGCCGACGTTCCATCCCGGCGGCACCGCGATGAACTCGGTCTGCATATGGCGGGCGGCTGAATCCTCGGGATAGTCGAGGCTTCGGGTCAGCGCCTGCCGCTCATCCGCCGGCAATTGGTCAAGGACCTCGGCGCGGTCCTCCTGCGGCATGTCCTCGAGGATTTCGTCGCGGACGGTATCGTCGACCTCGGTCAGCGCGGTGAAGTCGAAGTCGATGCCGAGCAGTTCGACCAGGCGCGGGCGCTGGTCCGCTTCAAGCGCTTCCAGCAGCGCGCCCAGATCGGATTCGTGCAGGTCGTCGACCAGTTGGCGGAGCGCCGGAACGTCGGCGGCCTCGATCGCAGTTGCGACCTGCGCGACAAAATCGGCGCGGATCGTGCCATCGTCCCCGCGCAGCGGCGGCGTGCCGTTTTTTTGAAGATCAAGCATGCCGGCCCCGGCGTTTGGTCATTAACGATGCTGTGGGGCTTGTACGCCCCGCACTGCGAAAGCTGCAAATGATTAACGCGTAAACTCTGTCATCAAGTCGGGCTTGCCGGTCCTGCGGCGTTACGGTCAATTGAACCGCCCCGATGCAAATCATGATTCGAACCATTGCTGTCGCGATCGCCGCGGTCCTTTTTCCATTGGCCGCCGTCGCGGAGCCGTGCCCGGGCAATCCGAACGCTCTCGGTACCGAACGCGTGCTTGAGATCGACGCCAAGACCACGCCCCGGGTCGGCCGCAAGCACTTCCCGACGACGCTGCCGCTGCGCAAAAAGGAACTGGTCCTGACCTTCGACGACGGTCCCTGGCCGGGCACCACGCCGAAGGTGCTCGACGCGCTCAAGCACGAATGCGTGCGCGCCACGTTCTTTTTGCTGGGCAAGAATTCGGAAGTGTCCGCTGCCCTGGCGCGCCGGGAGTTGGCCGAAGGCCATACCGTCGGGCATCACACTTATGCCCATCCCTTGCTCGACCGTATGCCAATGGCCAAGGCGGAAGCCGAGATCGACCGCGGCATCGAGGAAGACGACTACGCGGTCTACGGCCAGCGCCGCAGTGAACCTTTGATCCCGTTTTTCCGGTTTCCCGGCTTTGCCTCCAACAAGGCCCTGCTCGACCGGATGGCCGAGCGCAATATCGTGGTGTTCGGCGCCGACGTCTGGGCGAGCGATTGGGACCCGATGACGCCGGAGCAGCAGTTGCACCTGATCCTCAATCGTGTCGAGCAGGTCGGCAGCGGCATCGTGCTGTTCCACGACACCAAGATTCAGACGGCGGCGATGATTCCGGAGTTCCTGCGCGAACTCAAAAAGCGCGGCTTCCGCATCGTCCACGTGGTGCCCGCCGGCGCCCGCGGTGTGCTGAATTAACCACCGGCAAGAAGTAATCCCATACCGGTCCTAGTTTATACGATCTAGGGCCGATCCGGTCCCATTCGATTTTTAAATTCATTTAAAATCAATGACTTGATCCGTTAACCATGGTTAATAAATGGTTAATTTTCGTATCGCTAGTTGCCCCGAGTTCCGTCAATTTCCGATCAGCGCCACAGGGCGCGATTCGGCGGAATTCGGTGGGTCATGCGGCGGTTTGCGATTGTTTTGGGAAGTATGGCCGGCGGCATTTTGGCCGGCCTGAATCCCGCCATGGCTGCGTCCTGCCCGGGCAACCCAAATGCGCTGGGCACCAGCCGCACCATCACCGTCGATCCGCAGACGATGCCGCGCATCGGCACCGTTCAATACCGTAACTCACTGCCGCTCAATGACCACGAGGTCGTCATCACGTTCGATGACGGCCCACTAGCGCCCTATTCCAATCGCATCCTCGATGCGCTGGCGGCCGAATGCGTGAAGGTCACCTATTTCCTGGTCGGCCGCATGGCCGCCGCCAATCCCGAACTGGTGCGGCGCATATATAATTCCGGTCACACCATCGGCACGCATAGCCAGAACCATCCGCTCACCTTCGACCAGATGGCGATGCCGCGCGTCGAGCGCGAAGTGACCGCCGGCATTGCCTCGGTGCAGGCCGCGGTGGGCGACCCGCGCGCCGTGGCGCCCTTCTTCCGCATCCCGGGCCTGCTGCGCACGCAGCAGGTCGAGCACTACCTCGCCTCCAAGTCCATTGCGGTGTGGAGCGCCGACGAAGTGGCGGACGACTGGTTCAAGCAGGTCACGGCCAAGGACATCGTGCAAAAAGCGATGAGCCGGATCGAGGCCAAGAAGCGCGGCGTGTTGCTGCTGCACGACATTCACCCGGCGACCGCGATGGCGGTGCCGACCTTGCTGCGCGAGTTGAAAGCGCGAGGCTATCGCATCGTGCAGGCGGTGCCGCCCGGCGACCGGCCCAAGGCCCTGCCCGACGCGCCGGCAACGTTAGTCGCAAGCGGCGACAAGAACGGCTGGCCGCGCGTCACGAAGACGTCGGCGAACATCGTCGAAAGCGTCCCTGCAAGCCGGTACAAGACCGAACGGAAGGTCGTGACCGAGCGTTTTGAGCGGCGGCCGAAACACTGGCGCGACGACCGCCATCGCGATCCAGTCGTCACCTCAGCGATTTCCCGCAAAAGGGAGAAGACCAGAACCACCGTATCGGACGCCGGCTGGACACGGTTCGCGCACTGAAATCAACTGCGCTTGCGCGCCGGCCGCTTCGACGCGCCGTTGAGAAATAACTCCACCGCTGCGCGCACCGTCCGGTCGATCGCCTTCGGCGACGACTGACGCGGCGATGTCAGCAGCGCGAGCTGATGTTCGCCGATCAGCATATCGAGAAACAGCACGGCAAGTTGCCGCGGATTGCCGCCTGCAAGCTTGCCGGCGGCCTGTTGCTGCTCCATCCACCTGGCAACAATGGCGTAGGCGGTGTTCGGTCCCGATTCATAAAAGAACGATCCTACCGCCGGAAATGTCTTGCCGATCGAAACCATCAGACGATGCAGTTCGAGAATTTTCGGATTGAGGACCGAGCGCAGGAAGTTGCGCGCGATCTGCGTCAACTGCGCCTCCACGTCGCCAGCCGGATCTATTTCGATCGCATGGGTGACATCTACGCAGGGCTCCTTGATGACGGTTTCGAACAGGCCTTCCTTGCCGCCGAAACGCGCATAGAGCGTTGCCTTCGAACCACCGACCAGCCTGATGATTTCGTCGATGGTGACGTTGGCGTAGCCCTTCTCGATGAACAGCGCCGCTGCCTTGCGCACGATCTCCTGACGGCGCGCTTCGCTCATGCGGCTGCCGGGACGTTCCTTCGGAACGTGCCGCGCCGCCGATGGCCGACTTACAGCCTTGGCCTGTGAGTTCCCGCGAGGGTCGGTCTTGCTGCGGCGCATATACTTTTCCGTTTGCATCGATCGCTAGGCGTACAGTACGGTACATTACAGTCAACCGGCCGGCAACGGAACAAGAGTTGACGCGCGACGCCAAGATCGCGAACGGGGAGCGAGACAATGTCCAGCGGCTATCGTCTGCTGAGCTATCGCGATGCCGGCGGAGAACCGCAGGCCGGCATGCTGGTCGGCGATCTGGTGTATCCGGTCTCGCCCCTGCTCGGCGACATTTCCAATGCATCGTCCGTGATCGGTCTGCTCAAAGCCTGGGATCGCGTGCATCCGCGTCTTGAAGCCGCCGCGGCAAAAGCCAGCGGCGGCAAACCGCTGAGCGACGTCACCTTGCTTGCACCGGTGCTCTATCCCGGCGCTCTGTACTGCGCCGGCGCCAATTATTGGGACCATCTCGAGGAGATGGCGGAAATCGCCAAGCGCGTGACCGGCAAGGCTCCATCGATGCAGAAGGCGGCCGATCCCTATTTCTTCATGAAGAACACCGCCGGCGCCATCATCGGCACCAACACGCCCGCACGCCTGCCGTCGTTCTCCAAACAGGTCGATTGGGAGGCCGAACTCGGCGTTGTTATCGGCAAGCAATGCCGCCACGTCTCGGAAGGCCAGGCCTTCGATGTCGTCGCGGGGTACCTGATCGTCAACGATCTGTCGGCACGCGACCTGATGAAACGCGAGGGCTCGCCCTTCGGAATGGACTGGGTCGGGCAGAAATGTTTCGAGGATGGCGCGCCGATGGGGCCCTGGTTCACGCCGGCGGCCTACATTGCCGATCCCAACACGCTCGCGGTCAAGCTGTGGGTCAATGGCGTGCTGAAGCAGAATTCGAACACGTCCCGGCTGGTGCACGGCATCGCCGAGCAGATCGTATATTTGAGCAAGCACTTCACCCTGTTCCCGGGTGACATCATCGCCACCGGCACGCCGGCCGGCGTCGGCATGCCGCGCGGCGAATTCCTCAAAGCCGGCGACGAAGTGAAAATCGAAATCGACGGCTGCGGCACCCTGGTCAATCGCATGGTTGCCGACGACGCATAACGTTTTGTGAGCTGAGTACCGGAGGCGGAGTTTGTCGTCATCCACGGAAGCCCGTATTCGCGAACTGACCGCACCGATGTGGCGCAAGAAGCTGTTCGCCGTGCTGTGGGACGGCAATGGCGCCGACCTGCGACCTCATCTCGTCGCGCATCTCGAATACATGATCGCCCTGGAGAAAGCCGGCAAGCTGTTTGCCTCCGGTCCTCTGGACTTCGGCGCCAGCAGCGACGGCCTGACCGTTTTCAATGTCGCCAGCAAGGAAGAAGCACGCGCGCTCGCCTTGCAGGACCCCTTTGTCGTCAACGGCGTTCGCAGCTTCCGCATCCGCGAATGGACCGTGATGGAAGGCTCTTTCGGCATCCAGGTGAATTATTCCGACAGCTCCATCGAGATCAAATGAGAGAGCGGCGGCGGGCGTGAAACAAACAGGGCGACCATGGACACCATCGGCTTCGTCGGCGTCGGCAAGATCGGGTTTCCGATCTGCGAGCATCTGATCAAAGGCGGCTACCGCGTGCTCGGCTATCGCCGCGGCTCCCTGGTCGAATTCGAAAAGGCTGGTGGCGTTGTAGCAGCGTCGCCGGCCGAGATCGGCGCGCAGGCTGACATTATTTTCACCTGCCTACCCTCTGACGCCGCGCTGGAGGAAGTCATCCAGGGGCCGAACGGCCTGATCCATTCGGCGCGGCCCGGCCAGATCGTTGTCGAGTTCGGATCGCATCCTATTCCGGTGAAGGAAAAATACATCGCGCCGCTGAAAGCAAAGGGCGCAATCTTTCTCGACGGCGAAGTCAGCGGCACGCCCGGCATGGTGGCGGCGCGCAAAGGCGCCATCTATGTCGCCGGCGACCGCGCTGCGGCAAACCGCATCGAGCCGATCGTCTACCACTTCGCCGATCTGTGCCTTTATCTCGGCGACTTCGGCGCGGCGACCAAGGTCAAGCTGATCAATAACCTTCTGGTCGGCCTCCATATCGCCGGCACCGCGCAGGCGATGGCGATCGGTCTGCAGTCCGGCGTGGATGCCGCGCTGATGATCAAGGCGATTTCGAGCGGCAGCGGCGGCTCGACCCAGTTCGGCATTCGCGCGCCGTGGATGGCCGAGCGCCGCTTCATGCCGCAGCAGGGTTCGGCGCAGGGTCTGGCGCATTACCTCGATGGCGCCAAGGAACTGGCCGACAGTGTCGGCGCGGCAACGCCCCTGCTCGACTGTCTGATCGATGTTTTCGCACAGGCTTTGCCGGTGATCGGCGAGCGCGACGTCGCCGCCATCCTCGAAGTCTTCGAACCCAAACAGACAGCGAATTCACGAACAGCCACACGATAGAACAGGAGCCATCATGATCGGCGTGCGCAAGATTGCCTATGCCTGCTACGAAACGCCCGATCCGCAGCAGCAAGCAGAATACTACACGGACATTCTCGGTCTCTCGCTGGTCGAAAAAGACAGCGACGCGATCTACCTCACGAACACGATCGATCATCATTCGGTCATCTTGCGCAAGGGACCGGAGGCAAAGTGCGTGCGCCTCGGCTTCCAGATCGGCCCCGATGACGATCTCGCGGCGTTTGAGCGCCAAACCGCGGCGCATGGCGTCAGAACCGAGATGAAACGGGATGCCGGCCCGACCATCGGCGAGATGGTGTCTTTCGAAGATGTCAAAGGCACCGTCATGGAAGTGTTCAAACAGCCGGAGCCGCTGCATCAGAAATTCCAGCGCAAGGGCATCGTGCCGCATAAGCTCGGCCACGTCGCTTTTCATGTCACCGACGCCAAGGCGGTCACCAAGTTCTATTGCGACGTACTCGGCTTCCGCGTCTCGGACTGGATGGGCGAGTTCTTTTCGTTCCTGCGCTGCGGCGTCGACCACCACACCATCAACCTGATGGAGACCGGCTCGAACCGGCATTTCCACACGGCGTTCGAGTTACGCGACTGGTCACATCTGCAGACCGCCTGCGATTTCCTCAGCCTCAATGGCTACAAAATGCTGTGGGGTCCGGGACGGCACGGCATCGGCCACAATCTGTTTGCCTATCACCGCAGCCCGAACGGGCTGATCACAGAACTGTTCGCCGAGCTCGATCAGATGAAGGACGAAGCACTTGGTTATTTCGACCCGCGCCCGTGGCACCGCGACAATCCGCAGCGGCCCAAGACCTGGGCGAAGGATCCGTCGGCATCGAATCTGTGGGGACCGATGCCACCGGAAGAGATGATGAAATAGGAAGCCTGCGAAAAACAAAGAAGCTTCTGACAATCAGGGAGGGGAACATGTTCGAATTGGTGAGAATTCGTCGCGCACTTCGCAAGGCCGCGCTCGTCGCCGTGGCCGGCGTGCTGTCGTGCCTGGCTTGCGTCAACGCTGGCTGGGCAGCCGACCCGATCAAGGTCGGCTTCTCGATGGCCTTGACCGGAAGCGTGGCGCCGAATGGCAAGCAGATATTGCTCGCGCTTGAAATCTGGCGCGACGACGTCAACGCCAAAGGCGGTCTGCTCGGACGCCCGGTGGAACTGGTCTACTACGACGACCAGAGCAATCCATCGACAGTTCCCGGCATCTACACCAAGCTGATCAGCATCGACAAAGTCGATCTGATCCTCGGCCCCTACGCCACCAACATGGCGGCCGCGGCGATGCCGGCCATCATGCAGAACAACAAGACCACGATCAGCATGCTGGCGATCGGGGTAAACAGCCACTTCAACTACAATCGTTACTTCTCGATGGTGCCGGTCGGCCCCGAAGGCGTGAAGTCGTTCTCGCGCGGCTTCTTCGAACTGGCGGCGGCACAAAATCCAAAACCGAAAACGGTGGCGCTGATCGCCGCCGACGCCGAATTCGCCAAGACGGCGTCCGATGGCGCGCGCGAAAATGCCAAGGCCAGCGGCTTCGACATCATCTACGACAAAACCTACCCGCCGAGCACGACAGACTTCACGCCGGTGGTCCGCGCGATCCAGGCGGCGAATGCCGACGTGGTGTTCGTCGCGGCCTACCCGCCCGACACCGTCGGCATCGTCAGCGCCGCGCGTGAAATCCGCCTGACGCCGAAAATCTTCGGCGGCACCATGGTCGGCTTGCTCGTCACGCCGATCAAGATGCGGCTCGGTCCGCTGATGGACGGGCTCGTCATCATGGAAAGCTTCACGCCGGCGCCGAGCTTCAACTTCCCCGGCCTGCAGGACGTGCTGGCCAAATACCGGGTCAAGGCGGCAAGCGAGAAGATCGATCCGTTCGGCTATGGCTTCGTGCCGTTCGCCTATGCGGCCGGGCAAATCCTCGCCGAGGCGGTGACCGCGACCAAAGGCCTCGATCACGACAAGCTCGCCACCTACATCCACGGCCACTCATTTTCGACCGTGGCCGGCGAGATCGCCTACAACAAGAATGGCGACTGGACGCAGCCCCGCACCGTCTTCACCCAGTTCCAGAACGTCACACCCAACGATATGGAGCAGTTCAGCAAGGTCGACCATCAGGTCATCCTGTGGCCGGACAAATATAAGACCGGAAAAATCATCTATCCCTACGCCGACGCAATCAAGAAATAGCGGCGGCGGAGCGCGCGCTTAAAAACCGAAGGGCGTCCGGCACACAGTGCTGGACGCCCTATCGTTTAGAAGCAATTTCGTTTTTTTATAGTGGTGCGGCCAAAAGGACTCGAACCTTCACGGGTTGCCCCGCTGCCACCTCAAGGCAGTGCGTCTACCAATTCCGCCATGGCCGCTAAATCGAAAGGGACGAAACGTCTCGAAAGACCTCGCGTCCCATCAAGCGCGGATCGTGTAACAAATAGGGTCCGCAGGGACAAGGGCCGCGCGCAAGCTTTTGCCCCTCGGTGACCGAAATTCGCAGGACCGATCAATGGCTTATCGGAGCCGCCGGAGGCTCACCCGCGCTGTCCCGGAAATTATCGCGAAATCGAGGCGCCTAGCGCATATCGAGCGGGCGCGGCAGCAGAGCGCCGACCTCGACCGCGATACGGTTGCCGTTGACCACAACGGTACCGGTGGCGACCGGCAGGTTGTTGGCCAGGATCTGGACGGCGTCGTCTTCCGAGGCTTCGAGTTCGATGATGGCGCCGCGGCCGAGCCGCAGGACCTGGTGAATAGGCATGGAAGTCGAACCCAACACAACGGTGATATCCACCGACACCTTGTCGAATGTGCCCACGGTCTTAGCTTCCCCTTGGCTTCCTGTTGCGGCGCGCTTCTGCGGCGGCAGCCGTCAGGTCAACATGGTATGGTGAACGGGTGGTTAATATTCGCGACGATTTGACCTTGGGGATGCCCCTGCCTGCCGGATCGGCGGCGGTAGAATGGCGCGTGAGCGAGGGGTTCGTCGCCTATCCGGATGCCCTGGCCTTCATGGATGCGCGAGTCGCCGATATAGTGGCCGGACGCGCTCCCGAACTGGTTTGGCTGATCGAGCACCCCCCTCTCTATACCGCCGGCACCAGCGCTCATGGCGAGGACGTGCTCGACGCGCGGTTTCCGGTGTTCGACGCCGGCCGTGGCGGGCAGATGACCTATCACGGCCCCGGCCAGCGCGTGGCTTACGTCATGCTCGACCTCAAACGCCGCGGCCCCGATGTGCGCAAGTTCGTCGCCACACTCGAGGAATGGATCATCCGCACACTGGCCGCTTTCAACGTGCGCGGCGAACGGCGCGAAGACCGAATCGGCGTCTGGGTGCGGCGGCCGGAAAAAGCCGCAGGCGCCGAGGACAAGATCGCCGCGATCGGCATTCGCGTGCGGCAATGGGTGACGCTGCACGGCATCTCGTTAAACGTCGAACCGGATCTCACGCATTTTTCCGGCATCGTGCCCTGCGGCGTCAGCGAGCAGCGCTACGGCGTCACCAGTCTGGCCGATCTCGGCCTGCCGGTGACCATGCCGGAAGTCGACATGGCGCTGCGTGCTGCGTTCGAGGAACTGTTCGGCACGACTCGCTAGACCGTCGGCAAAACCGAAAACACGTCGCCGGGCGCGCGCAGTTCGAATTCCTCTTGGGTGGCCTCGCGCTCGTCGAGCGTATCGACCTTGCCGTGGCGGGGACCGACGCGGCATTCGGCGATCATGGCCTCGATTGCTGACGCCGGCCCTGCGAACACGGCTTCCACCGAACCGTCCGTGCGGTTGCGCACCCAGCCCTCGAGGCCGTGACGCAGCGCGTGGCGCTCGACAAAGGCGCGGTAGCCAACGCCCTGAACGAGCCCGCGCACCGAGACGTGACGGATGACGCGCGCTTGCTCATTCATAAGTAACGTCTCCGACATCGATCACACGCGTGCCGATCCAGCGCGACACCGACCAGCGTTCCACGGAACGTATGTAGGCCTCCGGCAATTTCCAGCCGCGGGCGGAAGCCGCGATCATCTCGACGTAGCCTGGCTTGGGCTGGCCGTAGGCCCTTCGGCGCAGCAGGTACAACATGGCCAGTACCATGCGTTTGCCCTCGCGCACCGGCAGATGCCGCACATCATACAAACCCTTGTGCAGCAGTTCGTAGGCATGGAGCGCGGCGACATCGCGCGGCGTCAGCCGCCACAGAATGCCATGAACGGTGTCGCCCGGGCTCAGGCGCACCGAGCCCCAGCCATCGACGCCGATAAAGAATTTATAGTTGTCCAGTCGCCCCGGCCCGATGGCGCGAGCACCCGGACAGCGTGCCTGCATCGCCGCGCGCTGCATATTCGAGCCATAGGCGAAGTAGAGAGTCATGAGACCCGAATAGCAGAATGCGCGCCGGTCGCCACGAGCCTTACGCAAACTCCAGAATAATCGCGTCGACCGCGAGGCTGTCGCCCTGCTTGGCGTTGATCTTCTTGACGGTGCCGTCGATCTCGGCGCGCAGCACGTTTTCCATCTTCATGGCCTCGACCACGGCGACAGTGTCACCGGCCTTGACCTCCTGGCCTTCCTTGACCGCGATGGAGACAACGAGGCCCGGCATCGGGCACAGCACCTGCTTGCCGGTATCGGCCGCCTTCTTCACCGGCATCAGCTTGGCGTAGGCCGCCTCGCGCGCGGTGTAGACGAAGGCCTTGGTCTCGACGCCGCGATAGGCCAGCGCGAAACCGTTCGGGATCGGGCGCACCTGCACCGCGACCGGATGGCTGTTGATGGTGCCGGTCCAGATCGGATCGCCCGGCGCCCAGTCGGAATGCAGATGCCGCAGCGCGGCCTTGCTTTGCCCCGGAAAACGAACCGCGACGGTGCCGTTCTCCCGTTTGACTTCGAGTTTGTATTCCTCGGTGCCGAGCCACACGGCCCGCTCGCTTTCGCGGGTGACGGCGCGGCCCATAATCTGGCCGGAAATCTGCCGCTTGCGCTCGCCGAGCACGTGATCGATCGCGGCAGCGACGGCCGCGAGCACTTCGGCGCGTTCGCCGTCCGGCTGGATCGGGCTGAAGCCTTC
The DNA here is from genome assembly GCA_903885555.1 of uncultured Hyphomicrobiales bacterium. Classification (GTDB taxonomy): domain Bacteria; phylum Pseudomonadota; class Alphaproteobacteria; order Rhizobiales; family Xanthobacteraceae; genus Pseudolabrys. The sequence goes on along the minus strand of CAISIV010000019.1, from coordinate 2,329 downwards.
GGGGAATTCCTCGGCGATAAAGCCGGTCGACAGCTTGCCCGCCTTCCAGCGCGGATGAGCCATCAGTGCCGACAGGAACGGAATGTTGTGACGGATGCCGTCGATGACGAAAGAGTCGAGCGCGTTCGACTGCGCCTCGATCGCCTCGGCGCGTGTCGGCGCATGCGTGACCAGCTTGGCGATCATCGGATCGTAGAAGATCGAAATCTCGCCGCCCTCGTAGACGCCGGTATCGTTGCGCACGGTGACGCCGCCTGCGGTGCGTTCGGCCGGCGGACGGTAGCGCGTCAGGCGCCCGATCGAGGGCAGGAATTTGCGGTACGGGTCTTCGGCATAAACGCGGCTTTCGACCGCCCAGCCGTTGAGCTTCACATCGCTCTGCTTGATGGTCAGCTTCTCGCCGGCGGCACTGCGGATCATCTGCTCGACCAGATCGACGCCGGTGATCAGTTCGGTGACCGGATGCTCGACCTGCAGACGCGTGTTCATCTCAAGGAAGAAGAAACTCTTGTCCTGGCCTGCAACGAACTCGACGGTGCCGGCGCTGTCGTAGCCGACGGCTTGAGCAAGCGCGACGGCCTGTTCGCCCATCTTCTTGCGCGTCGCCTCATCGAGCAGCGGGCTCGGGGCTTCCTCGATGACTTTCTGGTTGCGGCGCTGGATCGAGCATTCGCGCTCGCCGAGATAGATGACGTTACCGTGCTTGTCGCCGAGCAACTGAATTTCGATATGGCGCGGATCGACGATGAATTTCTCGATGAACATGCGGTCGTCACCAAACGACGACTTCGCTTCGGACTTCGAGCGGGCAAAACCTTCCGCCACTTCGGATTCCGACCAGGCGATACGCATGCCCTTGCCGCCACCGCCGGCGGACGCCTTGATCATCACCGGATAGCCGATGTCGTTGGCGATCTTCACCGCCTCTTTCTCGTCGGCGATGATGCCGAGATGACCCGGCACGGTGGAGACCTTGGCCGCCGCCGCCGCCTTCTTGGATTCGATCTTGTCGCCCATCGCCGCGATGGCTTTGGGGTTCGGGCCAATGAAGACAATGCCGGCGGCTTCAAGCGCCTTGGGGAAAGCCTCGCGTTCGGACAGGAAGCCGTAGCCCGGGTGAACGGCCTCGGCGCCGCTCTCCTTGCAGGCCGCGATGATCTTCTCGATCACCAGATAGCTCTGCGCCGCAGCGGGTGGACCGATCAGGACGGCTTGATCCGCCATCTCGACGTGGAGAGCGTCTTTATCGGCCTCCGAGTAAACGGCGACCGATTCGATGCCCATTTTGCGGGCCGACTTGATGATCCGGCAGGCGATTTCGCCGCGATTGGCAATCAAAATACGCTTGAACATGCGGCCTTGAGAGGTATGCCCTCGCCCAACCGGGAGAAGGCTGCGGATACCGGCCCGGTTACACTACTGTCCCGGCGGCAGAGTATCCAGCGCAACCTCACAACCTGAGGAAAATTCATTGTCGCCCGGCGGCCTGCCGCCACCGCTCTATTCTCCGGCAAGGTCGTCAGACGGTACGAACTTCCTCTTTCGCAACCGGCCTATTCCGGGTGCCGAGCGCTCCCTATATAAACCGCGCGAACGTATAACTTTGGATTATTGGAGGCTCTGATGACATTGGCGATTGGCGACACCGCTCCGGATTTCGAAGCGGACACCACCGAAGGCAAGATCCGCTTTCACGAGTGGCTGGGCGATTCATGGGGCGTGCTGTTCTCGCACCCGAAGGATTTCACCCCGATCTGCACCACCGAGCTCGGCACCGTGGCCCGCCTCAAGCCGGAATTCGACAAACGCAACACCAAGGTCATCGGCCTGTCGGTCGATCCGGTCAGCAACCACGAGAAGTGGGCCGTCGACATCAAGGACGTCGTCGGCTTCGCCCCGAACTATCCGATGATCGGCGACACCGATCTCAAGATCGCCAAAGCCTGGGGCATGTTGCCCGCCTCGACCGCCGGCACGTCGGAAGGCCGCACCCCGGCCGATAACCAGACCGTGCGTAACGTCTTCGTCGTCGGCCCGGACAAGAAGATCAAACTGATCCTGGTCTATCCGATGACCACCGGCCGCAACTTCGACGAGATTTTGCGCGTCATCGACTCGCTGCAGTTGACCGCCAAGCATCGCGTCGCCACGCCGGCAAACTGGAAACAAGGCGAGGACGTCATCCTCACCGGCGCCATCAGCGACGACGAAGCCAAGAAGCTTTACCCGGGCGGCTACAAGCAGCCGAAGCCCTATATCCGCATCGCGCCGCAGCCGAAATAATCCGGCACGGAAAGTGTATGCTGAGGGCGCGGGCCAATAGCCCGCG